>JBGPAO010000228.1:0-5926 GCA_041480755.1 Bacteroidia bacterium | reverse complement strand
GTCATTACTCTGGTTCGATGGTGATACCTCTCTTATAATAGCTGGAATTAACAGGGACACGGTGAAGGTATTTTCATTTAATAATCCGGATGGGAACTGATAGCTCATACTTTAATCCGGTGAGTAATATAAATAAACACCTACAATTATCAACCTTAAAATGAATAAAATGCTGAATCAGGAATATGTAAACCGGATTGTGGATCTTACTGATCAGACAAAAAACATTATTTATAATATGTCAACTGAAGAAGCCATTGAGATCATCAAATGCGGGGATCCAGAAGCTGTTCGAAAAATTGATGGACAGTTTGCTTTAATTTCAGTGGAGGGAAGAAGAATACGACTTGCAAGATCCATCGGGCAGCCACTTCGTTTTTTTATTGCGAAATTAAAAGATGGTCCCTGTTTGATACTGGCTGAGCGCATTGATACTATTTATTCTTATCTCAAGCAGGAAGGCCTGGACGATCAGTTTCACCCATCTTATACAAGAATGGCTCCAGCCCATCATGTTACCACCATTGAGTTGTTGGGCTGCCCGGATCCGAGTCCGGTTTACAATCGATTTTTTACACCAAAGCGGGATACATTCCTGAACAATAATGTGGAACAAATAGGCCAACAATATATAAGGACCTTATATGAAGAGATAAAAAAGTGGTTAATGTTCAGGGCTACCACAGGACCTATTGGAGTCACTTTTTCAGGAGGAATTGATAGCGGATCAGTGTTCCTTCTAACATATCATGCGTTGATTGAGCTTGGAGAAAGCCCATCAAGGTTAAAGGCATTTACCCTTAATGTAGACGGAAGCGGAAGTGATCTGAGACAAGCCCGGGAATTTCTGAAAGTACTAAAACTGGAAATTTTTCTGGAACCTGTTGAAATTAAGTCATCTGATCTGAACTGGAAGAAAACTGTAAAAGTCGTTGAAGATTACAAACCTCTAGATATTCAGGCGGCCACCATGAATCTGGCGCTACTTGAAGTCATTCGCTCTCATTATCCCGATTGGAGGTATATCATTAATGGTGAAGGTGGTGATGAAAATCTGAAGGATTACCCGATTGAAGAAAATTCTGAATTGACCATACGAAGTGTTTTGGGTAATTTAATGCTGTATCATGAAGGATGGGGTGTGGGTAAAATGAAACATTCATTAACCTATTCCGGGGGATTAAGCAGGAGTTATATGCGTACATATGCTACTGCAAACAGCCTGGGTTTTGAAAGCTTTAGTCCTTATACACTGGAAAATGTGATTGAAATAGCTGAAGGCATCCCATTTGCTGACCTTACCCAATGGGATCATGAAAAGCTTTATGAGCTCAAAGGCCAGGTGGTCGCAAGTGGTGTTAAAGCCGTTACTGGAATAGATATGCCGGTTTTCACGAAAAGACGTTTTCAACATAGCGCCGCTTCCATGGATGCATTTTCCAGGCACTTCCCTGAAAAGGAGACAGACTACCGAAAAGAATTCCTGGCAATTTATGAGTAAATTTCCGGATTTCAGAATTGATAATCAATGGATTGAATCCCATCGCGGAGGAAAAAACAGAGTTGTTCCGAATCGGCCGTATCATTATTTCGTTGAGAAAGAGTGTATTAAACCGGGAACTATTGATGATGTTTCAACAATTCTGTTGACAAATAACGAATGTTCTTTTCGATGTGTAATGTGTGATTTATGGAAGAACACTACTGATAGGCCTGTAGAAGCAGGTGCTATTCCAACACAAATTAATTACGCGCTCTCCAGGTTACCGTTAGCAAAACATTTAAAACTTTACAATAGCGGTAACTTTTTTGATTCTAAGGCCATACCTCCAGATGACTATGAAAAAATAGCCCGATTAGTTGATCATTTCGAAACAGTCATTGTAGAAAGTCATCCGGTTTTCATTGGCAAAAACAGCCTCCTTTTCCACGATCTTTTAAAACCAGCCTTGCAAGTGGCAATAGGCCTTGAAACTGTACATCCGGAAGTTCTGCCCAGGTTGAATAAACATATGACATTGTCTGATTTTGAGCATGCTGTCAGTTACCTGAATTCCCATGGCGTTTCCACGCGAGCCTTCATCCTGCTTCGTCCCCCTTTTCTCTCTGAAACAGAAGGAGTATATTGGACAAAAAAATCAATTGATTTTGCCTTCAGGGCCGGGGTTGCCATTTGCTCTGTGATTCCTGTAAGATCAGGAAATGGTGCTCTGGACGTATTGGCCGAAAGTAATTATTTTTCACAGCCGAACATCAAATCGCTGGAAGAAGTAATTGAATATGGTATCGGGCTGAAATCGGGTTCCGTTTTTGCTGATCTCTGGGATATCGACCGCTTTTCATCCTGTCATAAATGTGTGGAATCGAGAAAAGAAAGACTAAAAAAAATGAATCTGAACCAAAGAATTTATCCTCAAGTTGAATGTTCCTGTTCAGAATAATCCTACCAGCAGTATTATATCGTAGAGCATAGGCCCCAACAGCTGGAAAATCTCTGCCGTATTAAGTAAGGATTGAGATTTATAGTTATTTTTATTATTTTTGGCAAGTTTCTTCATGATTCGGATTTCTGCCTGGTTTACTATATAAATATTAGAATGAAAAGAATCCTTTTGAGTAAATTTGTTCTTATTACATTCATTCTATTCTTTGCCTGTCAGTCAAAGAATAAACCCTCTTCTTCAACCTATAAAACATCTGGATCAGTACTGCCACCGGCGACTGATGACTTTTATCAGGAAATTATCAGGTATACAGGGATCGATTTTATCCATTCCATAGGTGACGATGAATTAACCAACATTGTTGAGTCAAGTGGAGGAGGTGCTTCTTTTCTGGATTATAACCAGGATGGGTACATTGATTTGTATATCTGCAGTGGTACCTGGCTTGAGGGTCTCAGTGACGGTCCAAAACCTGATAACCCTCCTGGTAACCATCTATATCGGAATTGCCAGGATGGCACTTTTGAGGATGTCACCAAAAAAGCAGGTGTCGGAGGACCATGGTATACGATGGGAGCTACAGTGGGCGATTTTAATAATGACGGTTATCCCGATTTGTATCTGAGTAACTATGGACCAAATGTCCTGTTAAAAAATAACGGTAACGGGACCTTTTCCGACATTACCAAACGTGCAAATGTTGGAGGAGGAGACGAATTCAGTGTAGGAGCTGTATGGCTCGATTACGACAACGATGGTCTGCTGGATCTGTATGTGGGAAATTACCTGAATTTTGATCCTGAATATAAATATTTTTACGCTCCCGACGGTTTCCCGGGACCCATGGCATATGACAGTGAGAAGGATGTTTTATATCATAACGAAGGTGACGGGATTTTTAAAGATGTAACAGAAAGTATGGGAATCATTGACGTGGATGGAAGGGCAATGGGTGTGGGTGCAGCTGATTATGATATGGATGGATTTGTGGACATATATGTAGCCAATGATCATACACTGAATTATTTATTTCACAACGAAGGGGGAAAAAGATTTACAGACAGAGGGACAATGACCGGCACAGCATTCAGCCAGGCAGGGGAGGCAACAGTCAGTATGTCAGTAGATTTCGCTGATTTCAATAATGATGGATTACTTGATATGTTTGTTTCTGATGATACGTATTGTTCGCTGTATAAAAATGAAGGTAATGGTGTTTTCAGCGATAAATCTTATATCTCCGGATTAGCTACGGTATGTGCACAGTTTGTTGGATGGTCATCATCTTTTGTCGATTATGACAATGACGGGGATGTGGACATATTTAAGACTAATGGTGCATTGAAACACTTATACGGACATGAAGATCAACTTTTAGAGAACATTGGTGGAGAAAAATTTGTTGATGTATCACTCGAGCGGGGAGAATACTTTAAAAAGGAATATGTGGGACGCGGAGCATGTATAGGAGATTATGACAACGATGGAGACATGGATGTACTTATTGTGAATCTGAATGATAGCTGCCGATTTTTACGAAATAATAAAGGGAATCAAAATAACTGGTTGATCCTCAATTTGATTGGCACTTCAAGCAACAGGGACGGGATTGGGGCAAGGATTAAAATCAGTTCGGATGGAAAGGAACAAATAACCCAGAAAAAAAGTACTACCGGATACCTCTCTCAGAATGATCCAAGAATACATTTTGGCCTTGGTAAAAGTGAAATGGTCGAACGGATTGAAATAAACTGGCCATCGGGGAAAGTGCAGGTTTTGGAGAATGTAAGCGCTAATCAGATTCTTGAAGTTAAAGAACCATAAATTAATGGTTTGATGATTTTTAAACGAGCAATCATATTATTGAAAATATTTGCTCCGGGCGTGTTTTGCATATTATTTGCCTCATGCAAGAATAGGACGTCGGATAGTATGCTGATAATTACAGAGGTACCAGGAAATATTCAGAATCTGAACTCTAATACAAAGGAATCATATCGGCATAGACCAAATGCACGTATATCAGCCCTGTATCCGGATAATCCTGAATCATTTAATGTCCTTACTAATGAATTTTATTCTGCAAGTTCTCCCGACATCTCATATGATGGGAAATACATGCTTTTTGCTGCACAACAGATGGAAAATGATTTGTGGCAGATATGGGAAATGGATCTGGATAATCTGAAAGCCAGAAAGATAACATCATTTAACGTTGATTGCTTCGATCCGGTCTATTTACCTGGCGGACGTCTGGTATTTAGTAAACTTACAATAAATGATACTATCAAAACAGGATATCCTCTCTATACCTGCAATCTTGATGGATCTGATATCAGACAAATTACATTTCATCCTAATGAGAATATTGCTACCACTATTCTAAAAGATGGACGGTTACTAACTATCAGCCGGCAATTATTACCTGATGAACGAGATCCAATGCTTATGGTTTTACGGCCTGATGGTACAAAAGCATATATGTTTTACAATGGTAATGGTAGGAATGCATTAATTGGCCGTGCACGTGAAACAACAGAAAATAAAATAGTTTTTATCGAAGCTGATGATAATAGTGAACTTTCTGGAAACGTGATTTCAATTAATTATAACCGGCCTTTATATACACGGGTCAATCTGACTGCTGAAATCAACGGTAGTTTTAATGCTGTCTTGCCGTTACAATCTGGTAAGCTTTTAGTATCTTTCCGCAAATCAGAGGCAAAAAGTTACGCACTTTACGAATTTGACCCTGAGAAAAAGAGTCTTGGCCAGCCTCTTTATCATAGCACGGAATATGATATTATAGATATTGTTGTGGCCGTTAAATATGAAAGACCAAAAAAATTACCGAGCGAAGTAGATATGAATGTAAAAACAGGATTACTTCTTTGTCAGGATATCAATGTTACGGGATTTCAATCAGTAATTGACAGTCCCGGCACTCCAAAAGCATCAATGATTGAGGTATCAGGAATAGACTCAACTTACGGAATAGTCCCTGTTGAAGAAGATGGTTCATTTTATTTAAAAGTGATGGCTAATGAACCTTTTCAAATCAGAACGCTTGATAAGGATGGTCATATTTTGTATGGACCATCTTCATGGCTATGGTTGCGGCCTAATGAACGGCGTGGATGTGTTGGCTGTCATGAAGATCCTGAACTGGTGCCAATAAACAGGATACCCCTTGCGGTAAAAAAACTTCCGGTAATAATACCGGTCCATATTTCCGAGGTCAAAGAAAAAGTTGTGGAATTAGAATAAGTATGAAGAGGTATTATATAATATTGATAATAACTATTGGAATTATTGTTCTATCAGTACTGGTTTTGCGTCCTCGTGCTCACCGCTTGGCCAGAGCACATGTTAATTTAAAGACGGCCGTAGAGGACCATCCACTGAATTGTTTCTCCTGTCACCTCTATACCCGTAAAAATGGATTTATTGCAAAGCTGATTGATGTGGATTATTATTCGCCT
>JBGPAO010000227.1:0-5959 GCA_041480755.1 Bacteroidia bacterium | reverse complement strand
CAGTCATACCATTCACATTGCCAGACTTTCCTTCCACATCCAATCCAAATAAAGGAGTACCTACTGTATAAGTTGACGCATTAATTTCATGTGCTACATCCCACCATCCCCGCTTAAAAAAGAATTTAAAGTCAAGAGTTCCATATCCATATGTATCATCCTGATTTTTCACATAAATAGTTAACTGATAAACGCCAGTAGATATTAACCGGCATGGTGCATAGTCAAAAGGAGTATTCCAGTTCCAGCTCGAGGTAGTTTCATATGGGGTTGACGGCCGTCCAAAACCTGTACCGCAAATCCACAAAGCCTGAGGATAAATCACATCAGGTTGTGGTTCGACATATAAGTAAGCACCATCGATATAATAGTATGCTTTATAAATAGCATTGGGTCCTATAAATCTGGCTGTATTTTCACCAGTGATCTCAAAATAATCAGGCGGCAGGCTGTTGGCCAAATTTGTCAGGCCAGTAAAAGTGACCTCTACATTCTGTCCGAAGAAAACATTTCCACCCATGAAATTCTTTGATGCCATTACCATTGGCAGGAGATCTACATTTATATCCAGGGTTGTTACAGGCTCAAGCAATTTTCCTCCTGCCTCAACAGTAAAATTCAGTGCATCAAATGTAATATTAGATATACCGACCAGCGATTCATCAGTATTTGTAAGAGGTTCACCACTTTGATTGATTAAACCAATTCCATCGCCGACTTTTCCGAAAACTAAGCCTGTCCAGTCAACTTTAAAAAATTTATCTACTTTAGTCGCTAACCGGTAAGTCACCGAGTTCCCGTAAGTCATTCCTTCTGCATAATAGATAAGATTTGCTGTGTCGGACAAGGTTAATTTATAAGATTTCCCTGCTGTCGGAACAATCCATATCTCATTTATTACAGGGCGTTTTGCAATTGTAGTGCTAAGGATAGTATCTGTGGTCCATCCATCAACATTAATCGAAGACAGATATACCTTCACTGGCTCATTGTCAGGCCTGTTGGCAACAAACGGGACATTATATCTACGGTTAACTGTTGCACTTTCCCCTTTTGTCCTTATTGATTCTGAGACAACGACCTCATTATTTACAGCCACCGTTACTTCAAGTGTCGATAATGGAGTTTTATCCGATACGGTTACGGTAAGCGAAATGGAATCACCGTAAGTAATGGTTTGTTCATCGACTTCTGCCACCTCAATGGTCGGATAGGATTTGGGATAAGTTACAAGATGTTCATCCTGCCTGCAGGATATCATGAATAAAGTCGTAAATACTGAAATTATTACAATTAACCTTTTCATATTAATACCCTTCTGATTTGTTTTTTTGATTACCATAATTTCTCCTAAAATCAATACCCCGGATTTTGCACCAGGCTTGGGTTTATATCTATCTGTGACTGAGGAAGAGGCAATATTACATTGAACTCAGTCACCATATCCATAGGCAGCCTGCCCGGATCTCTTGAATTCAGTGTATTCAAAACATCAAACACTTTGCCTGTGCGTACCAGGTCAAACCACCGTTGCCCTTCAAAAGCAAGTTCCAGTCGCCGTTCATTAAGGACGGCATCAGCCATACTGCTTTGAGACGAAACGATGGACTGACTCAGAGGCGGAAGATTTACCCTGTCGCGAATTGCATTTACAATCGTGGCAGCTTCATTAAGATTTCCCAGAGCTGCATTAGCTTCAGCCTTCAAAAGAAGAATATCTGCCAGACGAATTTTAATTATGCTGTTAAATTTTGAAGGTATTTTATGCATGAAAGGGTAGGCATTTGCAGGATAGTGATTGCTCCAGGTAACGCTTGCTATTATAATAGCTGCTCTCTTGCGGATAACATCACCTTCTTTGTCAAAAGCCGCTATCAGATCACGTGTCGGAGTCATCCACTTTGCCCAGTCGTAGGTACTGTTAGGATCAGTTTCATCTATTCCGAACATCCATGTGTTCCAGTTGCCTCCATCTGAAAATGGAATTTCAAAAATGGATTCAGAAGTATGTCTTGCTTTTGCATCTGTCTTGCTGTCATTCACGCTAAATAAATCTCCGTAATTCTGAACCAGGGAAACATCCGGCTCAACCCTGGCGCAATATTCTACTACTTTGGAATAATCCCTTACAGGCTGTTCAGCATAAATTTTGGCCAGCAAAGCATTGGCAAGCGTTTTGGAGAAAACAAACTTATTGGAAGGATTGATATCCGGTGCACCTCCAGGCTCCAGTGCAAATTCAAGATCCTGAATTATCTGTGCGTAAACTTCTTCAGCTGTATTCCTTGCAGGATAGTACAATGGATATACTTCAGTAATATTTGCCGCATTTATTGCAGGAGGTTCAACCAGGATCAGAGGTATTCCTCCCCATAGTCTTACCATATCAAACATAATCCAGGAACGTAAAATCATTGCTTCAGATTTCCATTGTTTTCTTTCAGCTGCTGTCAGGGCCGGATCAGGCACCGAATCAACATTACAAATAACCCTGTTTGCCGCATTTATCAGCCCATAATACCCATTCCAGTCCCTTTCAATATTCTTATTAATTCCATTCTGTTTCTCCTGTTCCAGCTGCGTCAATTCGGCATCTGCGGCACCCCTGTATGAGTTATCCGCGTGAGTCTCAGTATAAACAAGCAGATCAAGATTCCAGTTTTCCAGTCCGCTGTTACCCTTAAGTTCATTATAAATGGCTTCATACTGGGTAAGCATTTCAGCCCTTGTCGTATATTTTATACTTGATCCCGTGCTGTCGCTTCCGCCAATTGTTATTTCACTGAAATCTGATACGGGATTCTCCTCAAGTGAACACGCACCAAGGCAAAAAGCCATTCCAAAAATCAGGATCCTGTTAATTATATTTTTCATAGCACCTCTTTTTAAAATTCAACATTAATACCAAAAATATAACTCTTGGAGTGCGGATATGTGCCCCAGTCAATTCCCTGCACTACAGCGCTTCCTCCATACTGATTCACCTCCGGGTCAAATCCTTTATATTTTGTAAGTGTTATAAGGTTGTAAGCAGAAAAATAAGGCTGAAGCCGCGTCACTCCCCATTTTCTTAAAAGATTGGCTGTTATATTATAAGATAATGTAAGTGTTTTCAAACGTAAATAGCTGCCGTCTTCAACGAAACGTGTCGAAGCGACAAGATTGTCTTTTTCAGAAGTTGCCCTCGGCATATAGGTTTCCTGCCCTGGTCTCCTCCATCTGTCAAGCACAGCAGTTGACTGGTTCTTGGCATCATACATTCCTTCTGTTTCCATGCGTGAAGCATTATAAATATCATTGCCCTGTGATCCCTGGATGAATATATTCAAATTGATCCCTTTATAAGAAAAATAATTTGTCATTCCATAGACAAAATCAGGATTTGGATTCCCGATCCAGGTTTTATCTGAGAGCGTAACTTTACCGTCACCGTTTATATCTTTGAAAATCAGGTTACCAGTTTCAGGATCCACACCTTCACTGATATATCCCCAGAACATGCTCAGAGGCTCACCCGGTGTCATTCTGACCGCATTCTCACTCGTCGCTTCCGACGTCTGTCCATAATAATAAACATTCTGTAAAGTGAATTTCTCCACCCGGTTACGGTTGAATGAGATATTAAAATCAGTTTCCCAGTTAAGTTTGTTAGTAAGATTAATGGAATTTACAGTAAATTCTATCCCCCTGTTTGACATTTCGCCTTCATTCCTGGTGATAGAGCTTACTGAAGCAGTTGAAGGGAGCGGTACATCCATCAACAAATTTGTCGTGTATTTATAATATGCATCTGCCGTGAATGTCAGACGTCCTGTCAGAACACTGAGATCAACACCTAAATTTGATTGGGTTGTTGTCTCCCAGGTAAGGTCAACATTTTTCATATTTGCCGGGGTGAGTGTGGGAAGCGCATTGCTTTTCCCTGTTTCCCACCAGTTCTGCCGCCCAATATTGTAAAGCTGCAGATAAGCATAATCACCAATACCCGACTGGTTGCCAGTTTGTCCCCATCCGCCGCGAACTTTCAGATCCTGTATCCATGTCATATTCTGCATGAAACTCTCCGAAGATATCCTCCATGCTGCAGAGAATGACGGGAAGTAACCCCACTTCTTTCCGGGAGCCAGTTTTGAAGATCCGTCAGCCCTGAAATTAGCGGTAATATAATATTTGCCTGCGTAGTTATAAGTTAACCTGCTGAGCAAGGACATGATAGCCCAGTTCGAAGCCACAGTGCCGCTCCATTGCTCTACCTTATTGCCGGCATTCAATGTTTGAATTGACGAATTAAGAAAATGGGAGGTAGTCATATATTCGTTTGACCATTTGGATGAAGTCCATGATGAACCTGCCATAGCTGTAAAGTTATGGTTATTAATGGTCTTGGTATAAGTGAGGATGTTGTCAAAAACCATGATAGTACTTAAGGACCTTGAATCAGATGCATTACCATAATTCGTGCGGCCCCAGGAAGTCAATTTTGGATCCAGCCAAGAGGTTTCATTATTATAAACCCTGTCAACCGAAAGGGAAGGCCTGTACTTAAGGTCCTTAAACAAAGTTAATTCTCCGGCTAAACTACCTACCAGCCTGTTGTTTGAGTTCATATTTTCTTTTGTCCTTGACATATTTTCCACGGGATGCGTTACCTGGGCACCATAAAAGTTATTATAGTATTGTCCCGGATTATTCGGATCCCAGATTGGTGCATAGGTGGGGGTATTGATCACAGATAGAATAACACCTGCTCTGTTTGAGCCGGTTCCGGAGATAATACCGTTATTCGTGTAATCAGAATATGCAATATTGCTTATAATTTTGAACCAGCTGCGGATCTGATCCTCAAAGTTTGCCCGTAAATTATACCGTTTATAATATGCTACATTTATTATACCAGATTCTCTGATCATTCCGCCTGAAACATAGTATTTCATTTTATCAGTGGCATCGGAAAAAGATATCTGGTAATTCTGTGATAATCCGTTCCTAAAAGTCTCCTTAAACCAGTCTGTTACATCTGTCAGTCCATCCGGTATGGTTGCTGCGCCAATTTCATCCATCAGCTCCTTATACTGCGCCGCATTTAAGGATTCCATCTTTCTTACCACGTGATTAATCCCAACGCTGGAATTAAAGTTTATTTTAGCCTTTCCCTTTGCCCCGGTTTTGGTTGTTATAAGAACTACTCCGTTTGATGCTCTTGATCCGTATATTGCTGCAGAAGATGCATCTTTAAGTATCTGCATGCTTTCAATATCATTAGGCGACAGATAGTTAATTTCGGTCATTGGGACACCATCAACGACATATAATGGATCGTTGCTTGCATTTATCGAAGTGTTGCCGCGCACCCGCACTACCATTCCGGCACCTGGTTCACCGTTAGGCTGGACTACACTTACACCGGCAGCTTTCCCCTGAATTGCAGTCGCCGCCGAGATCATGGGCCGCTCGTCCAGATCCTTAACTGACACCGTCGATACAGATGTGGTAACGTCCTTTTTCTTCACAGTTCCATAACCAATGACCACAACCTCTTCAATTGCTTGAAGTTCTTCCTGTAGGTTTACTACAATTGGAGCACTATCATCTGCGACTATTTCCTGTGTCACGAATCCCATCATAGCCACAGATAATATTTTACCTTTCTCAACCTTAATGGTAAACTGACCATCAAGATTCGTAACGGTTCCGTTTGTGGTTCCTTTTTCCACTATTGTGGCTCCGATTAAAGGAATACCGGAGGCATCATTAACAGTTCCGGTGACTGTTATATCCTGCGCATATATGCACAATGGCAGAGACAGAGCCAGTAAAACAAAAAGAATTTTCTTCATGGAGCTTTTTGTTGGATTATAAAGTTCTACCTTATTTATTCTTTTGTTCATAAATAACATTTTTAAAATAAGAATGTTCAAAGAATTACTATTACTCTTAAGAATAAGGGCAAGAAGTTGAT
>JBGPAO010000226.1:0-5971 GCA_041480755.1 Bacteroidia bacterium | reverse complement strand
AGGTTTAGAGGATGTTTCCCAAAAGGAATTAAATCGGACAATGGTTACTAATATTCTTGAATTGTAATTGATAGAATAAAAGATTATATTTAATTGCCTTAACCTAACCTAAAACTAAAAAACTATGAAAAACTTATTTCTTTTCTTTTGTGTTATTCTCTTCTTTGCTGGCTGTAAGCCGATAACACCTCCCCCTGACACAGCAAAAAAGGTTAAAGACAGTACAAATATTGCTTTGGTTAAGAATACATTTAAAGCAATTGAAAATGAAAATCTTGAAGCACTAAAAGGATTTTATTCCGATTCTGTGGGTGTAGTTGGACCTGCTTTCAATAGTTGGATTGGAAAGGAACAACTGATTAAAAATTTGGCTAGTTGGTTTGAATCTGCAGATTCAGTGAAATTTGATATTTTTTATATTTTGGCTGAGACTATAGAACAGAAAGATCTGGCCGGTGATTGGGTTCTTTTATGGGCAGATGCTTCATATTATGATGTGGCAGCTCAAAAGAAAATCAAGTTTAGTTATCATGCAGGAGAAAAAATTCAGGATGGTAAAATTGTTATCGAGGGCAATTACTGGGATGAATGGGATATATACAAGCAACTGGGCGCAGAATTAAAATGGCCCGAGAAGAAAAAATAAAATATATTACTGAAAAAAAGAAACCGTCTCATGCTTTATTTTGAGACGGTTTCCATGTGATTTCAAACTGCATACCAGGACCTTTTCGGATATTCAGGTTTTATCTCAGCCTTTCCAGCGCCTTATCGGCAATAGTTTTTCCTATTGATAGCGAAGCCGTTGCCGCCGGGGATGGCGCATTCAGCACATTAATGATATGTTCGTTCTCAACAAAAAGAAAATCATCTGCAAGGTTTCCTTTCCTGTCACAAGCCTGGGCCCTGACTCCCGAACCGCCCGGGATGAGATCTTCTTTCCTGATTTCAGGCAACAATCTCTGCAATGCGCGGGTAAAGGCATTCTTATTATATGACCTGTAATACTCTCCCAGTCCCATCTTCCAGTATTTCATCATCACCTTGAGATAACCTTTCCAGCTGAGACTCCTTCCCAGGTCACCCAATGAAATATCACACTTTTTATAACCCTCTTTCCTGAATGCGAACACTGCATTTGGACCAGCCTCTACTCCTCCATGGATCATCCTTGTATAATGCACCCCAAGAAACGGAAAAGTTGGATCCGGAACAGGATAAATTAGGTTTCTGACAAGGTGCTCCTTCTCTTTATTTATCTCATAATATTCACCACGGAATGGTATAATCCTGACATCCACACGATCCATATTCATCTCAGCAATCTGATCTGAATAAAGTCCTGCAGTGTTAATTCCAAGTCTGGCTGTATAGACATTATCCGCTGTCACAATCTCAGAATAACCCTGGAAAAGCCGGATCCCTGTTACCTTGCTGTTCAGTTGAATGTCGGCTCCATACTTTGTTTTTATAATTTCAGCAAATTTTTCCGAAACTTCCAGGTAATCAATGATCCCTGTATAGGGTACATGAATTGCCGCAAGTCCGAATGCATAAGGTTCAAATTCCTTCATTTCACCAGCCGAAAGCTTCTTGATTTTTTCAAGTCCGTTTTCAAGACCCTTTTTATAAATATTGTCCAGTATAGGCAGTTCATCCTTCCGGGTCGCTACAATAAGCTTTCCGCATAATTCATATTTGATTTTTTCACGATCGCAGAATTCAATTAACTGCTGGTAGCCCTTCCTGCAGTTTAAAGCTTTCAGGCTCCCGGGTTTATAATATATACCTGAATGAATTACGCCGCTGTTATGTCCTGTCTGGTGCCGGGCAACACCATCTTCTTTCTCCAGGATGGCAAGCTTCAGATCCGGCTTTGATTCAAGAAGCCTGAGAGCAGTTGCAAGCCCTACAATTCCTCCACCAATGATAATAATGTCATATTTCATAAATAGGTGTTTTGTTTCAGTAAATTTATTTCAACTTGTAACTTGTAACTTGCAACTTGTAACCCCAAAGTCCCTGTTACCTTGTAACCCTTTCCACCAGCTTCTCAAATTCCTTCATCAATAGCCTTAACACCCCATCATCTACCCTGAATTTCAAATCATCAATTTTAGCTACTGGTAAAACATTGGATGAAGTACTGGTCAGGAAAAACGAGTCATATTCTCTGAGATTATCCTTTGGGATTGGCTCCTCCAGCATTGGAATTTTTTTCTCCCTGCAGATATCCATTACATGTTTTCTTGTTACCCCGGCCAACACTGTTTCGACAGGCGGAGTGAATACAGCTCCATCTTTTATGGCAAAGAGATTGGACCTGCTGGCTTCAGTAACCTGATTTTTTCCATTGACGATCAATACTTCCCAGATTTTTCTACGATGGATTATTTCATCAGTAGCAGTGCGGAAATCAGGAAGCCATATTTTTTTATTAGGATCTTCCCGGGTAAACGGGTAGGTAATCACCTCAATACCCTTTTGATAATCAGCTTTAGAAGGATACTTCGTTGAAACAAAATAAACCAGGGAATGCTTTTTTGCACCATCCTGATAATTAAAAACGATCTTAACATTCCCGTCAGAGACATTATTGAGAGCAGGCAGGCGGGTAATCATTCCGGTAAGTTCCTTCCTGTCATGAAATGCATCAAGTTCAGCAAGCCTAACTGAAATCTCCAGCCTGCGGAGATGATCTTCCATAAAAAGAAGATGATTATTTATCAAACGGAGCACTTCATAGATTGATATGCCTTTATTGATCAGCTCAGGCTTGAAAACCTGGCAATTCATAACCTGCCCGTCGAGAAAAAACCTTGTTTGAATACATTCGCTCATTGCTATTCATATTTGAGTGACTCGGCAGGATTTGCTGTTGAGGCCTTAACAGACTGCCATCCTGTGGTCAGTATAGCAACAAACCATGACAACAGCAAGGCAAACAGGAACAGCCATATGCCAATATCGATCCTGTACTGGAAATCCTGCAGCCACCTCTTTATCGCGAAATATGCAAGAGGCCATGCAATTATGTTGGCCAGTATAACCCAGATTGAAAATTCACGGATGAACAGGGATACAACTTTCAGATCGGTTGCTCCGGCAACTTTACGGATGCCTATCTCATGCGTTTTTTGCTGTGCCATAAAAGCAGATAAACCAAGCAATCCAAGAGCAGCTATGAAAATGGTAAGAAATGTAAAATATTTGAAAATTTTTCCGGCCATAATCTCGGCCTTATAGTATTCATCAAGGTTCTCGGTCAAAAATTTGTAATCAAACGGATAAATGTCGCCAAATTCCTGCCGCTTCTTGTCGATATATTCAATCACCTTATCTGTGTTTTTCCCGGTTATCCTGATATTTATAAATGGAAGGAAACGTACATTGTCCTGCAGAAGTAAAACAAGCGGATCGATTTTGTTATGCAGGGATCTGTAATGATAATCGCTAACTACACCGATTATCTCACCATCACGGTTGGCAGTGCCGTCAAGGTTGATCCCGAACTGAAATCTTTTACCAAGTGCGTCGTCTCCCCAGCCAAGCTCCCTGGCTGCGGCTTCATTGATTATGAAACCCTTGGTGGCATCTGTTCCCATATCACGGCTGTAATTTCTCCCGAGTTTCATTTTGATTCCGAGCAAATCAATATAATCCCAGTTGATGAAGTAATTATTGAGAGCTTTATCAGTCAGGGCCCCGCTGTCTGATTCCATCCTCATGACCTGGATGCTCATTTGCTGTCCCGGGTTAGATGTAGACAGAGCCGTTCCCGTTATATCAGGGTTTTTCATCAGCTCTTCCCTGAAAGAATCAATGTTCTTGCTCAAAGTTGTATCACGGACCGTCATCACTATCAGGTTATCTTTATTAAATCCCAGGCCTGTATTCCTCATATAACGAAGCTGGCCTGATATTGCCAGGGTGCCAATTGTCATGAAAACGGATATGGTAAACTGCAGTACAACAAGAGCTTTTCTGAATATACCTTTACTGCCGATAACCTCGGATGTCCCTTTCAGGACCACAGTAGGATTAAATGACGAAAGGAAGAAAGCCGGATAGGTTCCGGAGAGCAAACCGACTATTAGAGCAACGACAAAACTTGCACCTATCAGTTCAGGCGTAGAAGAAAGACCGAAATGCAGAACTTTACCTGTCAGATTATTGAAAACTGGTAACAGGAGATACACAAGAATCACGGATATAATAAATGCAATAATCGTGATAAGGACTGATTCGCTGAGAAATTGCCTGATCAGGAGTGACCGGCTTGCCCCGGTAACCTTTCTCATGCCCACTTCCTTGGATCTGCGCATTGAACGGGCTGTTGACATGTTCATATAATTGATGGCTGCAATTAAAAGAATGAACAGTGCAGCTACTGTGAAAATATAGATATAAGACCTGTTGCCAGTCGGAAGATCATAACCAAGGCCGGCATCGCGTGGCTT
Organism: Bacteroidia bacterium; assembly: GCA_041480755.1. GTDB lineage: Bacteria > Bacteroidota > Bacteroidia > Bacteroidales > SM23-62 > LJUQ01. The sequence continues at coordinate 1,511 of JBGPAO010000226.1, read as the reverse complement.
CATATGAATTTCTGCCAGGGGTGTAGCCATAAGGTTCATACTGCCCTTAATCTGGTCCCCTATTTCTTTCATGTATTTATCATAAAACTGGGGAAATTTATCCAGCACACTTTGCATGCTGGTGCCTTCTTTTAACAGGAGATATGTGTATATACCTACATTCCAGAATGACACGCTGCTGCGGTCGTTGAACCTGTCAACGCCTATTCTTTCTGCAATGGTTGCATTAGATATCAATCCATTAAACTTAAGGTGCAGATTATCAGGGAGGTTATCTATTACTGCGCTGATTTCAAATACTTCACCCGTTATTGTGGTGATAGTCTGGCCAAGAGGATTTTCATTTCCAAAATACCGGTTTGCAAAACTTTTTGTGATCACAATTGTATTTGGCCTGTTCAGTGCATGTTCAGGATCACCATACAGGAATCTGTGCGTAAAGATTTTGAAGAACGTGGAATCGGCAAACCAAATGCTATCCTCTGTGAATTCCCTGTCCTTATGACGGAAGTACATTGTTCCCACATTCACGCATCTGGTAAATTCCTCTATCTCAGGGTATTCATCCTTCAGTGTCGGACCCATAGGTACCTGGGTGACAGCAAATTTATCATGCTTGTTGTCAATTGTGAAATCAGCCTCCAGCCGGTAAATCCTTTTATACAGAAGATGGGACCGGTCATAAGTTACTTCATCATAGATATAAAGAATAATAAAGATAGTAACGGTCAGGCCTACAGCCAGGCCCAGAATGTTTATTGCGGAATAATACTTGTCCCTGACAAGATTTCGCAGGATTGTGATCAGCCAATTTCTGAACATAATTGTTTTATTCTGGTTATGTGAAATAGAATATAAAGGGTTCTAAGTTAGAAAAAAACATTTTCCTGAGTATAAACAATTTTATGTCTTTTAACACAATTCTCTTCAGTTGTGACACGGCCCTAAAAGACAACAAAATATTTATCAACAGCTGTGCTGGTGCAACAAATCTACGATTTATAAAGTCTTAGTATACAAGAGGCTGTGAATATTAAAGAATTTCTTATAAATTTTCAGATTACAATTTTCTGAGGTTTATTATAATTCAGCTTTAATGAAGGATAAACTTATCTTTTTTGTTGATGACGATAAAATGATCCTTAACCTGCTGGAATATACTTTCAAAAGCAGGCAGGGCATGAGGGTTCAGACTTTTTTTTCGGGTGAGGAATGTGTTAAAAATATGCATCTGAAGCCGGACCTGGTAGTTATGGATCATATATTCCCGTCTGAAAAGAGAAATATGAACGGGATGGAAACCTTAAAAAAGCTTAAGAAAATTGATAAAAATATAACGGTGATTGTTCTATCTAAACAGCAGGATGAAAAACTGATCTCAGAATTCTTAAAAAACGGCGCCTCAAAATACATCGCCAAGGAAAACTTCTTCATCGATGAACTCATCGACTCCATAGAAAACATCGTTTGACCGCGAATTCTTTTTGATTCTCCATTATAATTTTTACTTT
>JBGPAO010000225.1:0-5989 GCA_041480755.1 Bacteroidia bacterium | reverse complement strand
GTTCCGGGTTCTAAGTTCCGGGTTCCAGGTTAACCTGCACCCTGCACCTTATACCCTGTACCTCTTTTTTGTTTTACCCGAAGATGTCTCTGGTAACTTCTACGCCGATTCCTGGTTTATCTGGTAAGATGATCTTACCGTCGACAACCTTCACACCTTCAAAGATATCATTACTGATCAGCAGATTCCCGTCCAGGTCGGCGAAATCCACCAGGGGAGATAGCTGGGAGGCGGCAGAAACACCACAGGATGTTTCTGTCATGCAACCGAGCATAACAGTCATACCAACAGCACTGGCATAATTGATCATTTTCCAGGCTTCCCGTAATCCTGTGCATTTCATCAGCTTAATATTTACACCTGAATAAACTCCCTTCAGATCGATGAGATTAGAAAGGCGTTGCACTGCTTCATCAGCAATTACAGGCAAGGGGCTGTTCTCAGTGAGCCAGGCTGAATCATCACGGTTTTCCTTCGGAAAAGGTTGCTCTACAAAAACAACTCCCTTTTCTTTAAGCCAGAAGATCATATCTAATGCTTCTTTCTTATCCTTCCATCCCTGGTTTACATCCACACATAATGGGATATCTGTCATTTCCCTTACCGTGTTGATCATCTCCTTATCATTGGCCCCTCCAAGTTTTACTTTGAGGATCTTAAATCCGGAAGCCTCTTCGACCTTCTGTCTTATAACTTCAGATGTATCTATACCAATGGTAAACGATGTATTGGGAGTCTTATCAGGATCCAATCCCCAGAGTTTATATAAAGGAACATCCAGGATCCTGCCAATCAGATCGTGAAGGGCTATATCAACGGAAGCCTTGGCGGCATAGTTCCCCGGAGCGATGGAATCAACATATTCAAGGATATCTTCTATGAGATAAGGATCACCAAATGCTGATAAATCTACCTGTGAAAGAAAGTCACCTGCAGTCTTATGGCTTTCGCCAAGATAGGGTGGCATGGAAGCTTCCCCATATCCAGTGTATCCGTCATATTCAAGTTTTGTTATCATAACGGGAGTGGTGGTCCGTGAGGAAGTTGCCAGTGTAAAAGCGTGCTTTAACTGGAGCTCAAAAGGTTCGAAGCTTAAATTAAGCCTGCCTGATATATTACTTTTCTTTGGTGAATTTGAAAATGGTTTGCATGCATAAGGAACCAGCAAACTTCCTGAAATTACCAGGGAAAAATTTTTTATAAACGATCTTCGGAGCAGGGTCATCTTTGATGGCAAATTATTGTATTATTCTGTACTCAATAGGAGATCTGTATAATTCATTCGAAAAAACAGATTCTATTCCGGGCTGACCTACACTTGTCAGGATCCGTCGGGCAAGGATAAAGGATTCAGTAAGCTGACTGCTGTAAGGATTCTTACCGGGAATAAGGCTGTTTATTTTTACAATTCCTGAGGAATGGATCATTTCACCATCCCCCATATATATTCCCACATGGATTACTTTCTCTGTTGTTGAATCAGTTTCATGAGTTCCGAAGAACAACAGGTCTCCTGGTTCAAGTTTATTAAAGTTGTCTTTAGTGACAACCAGTTCGCCATATAAAGCCTGCTGGGAAGCATCTCGCTGTAAAATGATCCCGTTCATGAAAAATACCGTTTTCGTAAAACCACTGCAATCAACGCCTTTGGAAGAAGTTCCTCCCCAGAGATAAGGCAGTCCTAAAAATTTCAAAGCGGTTTCTACAATTGCCTCCGGGCTGGGAGGAAATAATTCTCTCCACTCAGATAGAAGCATACATTGTTCCTGAGGTATATATCCTCTGCCGCCAAACGGGGACTGAACTTCCCGGAATCCCATTTTTGAACCGGTTGTCTCAAGAATACTTCCGGCAACAAGATCACAAACCGGCCTGGAATTTTTATCCGGAAGAGAATAGCATGTTCCGGTCAAATTAGTAAAAATGATCCTTTCGGATTGATTATAGTCAGATAATCCTTTTTCAGTATAAAGGCCAATACCGCCAACCGTTGCCCAGCCCAGATAAGAATCAGGTGTCTGCATCAGGAACCAGTCGGCTTCTCTTTTCAGGATCTTTACCGGGGTTCCAAGTATTGCCTGGGTTACAAGCTCTGAGGCGTGATCAGGTAGCCGCCGGAGATTGGCAACCGATATAGAAATTAGCCCCATGGGATAGCTGTCCGGCGCCTGGTCGGGCAATAATTTAACTATATTATCTACTTTTGGAAAATCTTCCTGCAGTATTGAATCCAGTTCATTAAATGCACCGGCGATATTGGTTTCACCTTCAACAGCCAATCGACCGTTGCGGTTGATTTTTACATCAAACAGGGCAATCCTGGAATCAGGAGCGTACTTTTTCTGAATCCGCGATGCCAGGTTTGTTAATTCCCGCGCCTGATTTATTTTACAACCCGGAAATAACTGCATACAAAATGAAAAACAAAACAGGATTAAAACCTTTCTCATATAACTGTATAAGTTTTTATAACCGATAAAAGTACAACAATATTAGTTTTTGTTATTTGGAATATAACCAGTAAGTGTTGAAATTCAAATATTTAAAATTTTCGTCAATAATTCTTATTATCTAATAGACAATACATTAAAAATTATTACCTTTGTCGCTCAAATTTTAAAGGCAATAATTTGAAATTCAAATATTGTTTTACCAATTTAACTAAAATTACCAGTATGAAAAACAAAATTCTTGTCGGTCTTTCGGCTATCATGATTGCAGCCATGTTTATGGGTTGCGCCAAAGTGCCTCAGACTGAAATTGATGCTGCTAATGCAGCTATTGAGGCTGCTGTTACAGCAGGTGCAGATAAATATCTGCCTGATGATTTTGCAGCTGTAAAGGATTCTATGAATGCAATAATGGAAGGTATCGAATTACAGAAATCCAAAACATTCGCCAAATATGGTGATGCGAAATTAAAACTTGCCTCTGTAGCAACAATGGCAACTGATCTGATTCCAAAAACTGAAGCACGGATTGCCGAATTAAAAGCTGAAGTTCCCAAAAAGCTTGAAGAAGTAAAAGCTCTTGTTCAGGAAACCAAACAACTTCTGCTGAAAGCTCCGAGAGGAAAAGAAGGACTGGCTGCACTAAACGCCATTAAAGGTGAAATTGCTACTGTTGAATCATCTATGGGTGATGTCACTTCACTTCTGGAAAAGGATGTTTTAGCTGCCAGCGTTAAAGTTAACGGACTTCTTGAGAAACTGAAACAGATTAAGAAAGAACTCCAGGACGCAATAGCAAAAGCCAGATAAAATTATCCAGAGATAAAAGCTAAAGCAAAGATCCCGGATAATTCAGGATTATTAGAAAAAAACGCAAAGAGGTATTCTTTGCGTTTTTTTTGATCATGTCCTGCAATAGTTGTAGAGCGGTAGTACGTTTTAAATATTACCATGAAGAAAGGCCGGAAATTTATTATCATCCTTGTTATTATTTTTTCATTTTGTATCCTGATAAGCTTTACAGCTGCATTTCTGTACAAAAAACAGATAGCTCCGCCTGTATATGATATGGAAACAGCAAGGGAAGGTATCTTCCAGGCCTGGAGTCAAGGGGCTAACCAGAATTCATTTGACCTGCTGAAGGAATCTGAAAATTATTATGATTCTGCTATGCTTTGCTGGCAGAATGAAAATAAAAAAATATTCTTTACACGGGATTATAACCGTATCAGAAAATATGCTATACTTTCTGCTGAATTTGCTGATAAGGCAAAGGACCGCACAATAGCTCAAAATTCCGGACAAAAAATTAAGCTGAGGGAGAAACTGGATAACCTCAAAAATGAAATAGATGATTTTAATTCTGTTTATAGCAGGATTCCTCTTCCGAAATCTGTGAATATGGAATACAGCAAAGGGATTTTGTTCTACACAGAAGCAGAACAACATTTTGCTGAAGGGCAGCATCTTTTATGCGAGAAAAAAATTGTGGATGCGGGGATTTCTATTTACAATTCATATCGTAAAACCATTGCATATTTAAGAAACTATTTTGAAAATTATACTGAATGGCAGCAATGGGCCTGGAATACAATAGACAGTTCAATCAGGAACGAATCAAGTGTAATAATTATAGATAAATTTTCAAGGGATCTGTATATTTATCAGGATGGGACCCTTATGAATACTTTTAATATTGAACTTGGTTCTAACTGGATTGGTGATAAAAGACATGAGGGTGACATGGCAACTCCCGAAGGATTTTATATGGTAACAGAAAAACTGGACAGCAAAAAGACTAAATTCTATAAAGCTTTACTCATAAATTATCCGAATGAGACCGATCTTCAAAATTTTAATCTGGAAAAACAAAATGGTACACTTTATGAATCAGCAAGAATCGGAGGTGCAATTGAAATTCATGGAGCGGGCGGGGGAGGTATAGACTGGACCAACGGATGCATTGCATTGAGGAATTCTGACATGGATAGTGTATATGCGTATTCCTCGCCAGGTACAATGGTGACAATTGTTGGTTCTCTGAAGTCACTCGATGAGATTCTTAAAGAAAGAGTCCGTTGAGTAAGATCTGAATCATATTAAAGAATATAAAGTGCAGAACAATAATTCAAATATTTTTCACAGGATAACCCAATGGGCAGGCAGGTTATCAATTAGAGAATTAAGGAATTCCAGGTATTATAATTGGATCAGGGCAGGCCTGTGGATAATATCGTTTATTATTCTGTACGTATATATCATCCCGTTGATTCCGGAATGCACAACTGGTTTATTGGATTTCAGGCATAGCAACGATTCACTGGCAACAGATGATCCGAATACCAGGAGGCTTGTTAAAACAACAGAAAATACAATAAAGAGCCTTAACAGAAAATTCACCGGCCTGTCATCCAAATCAACTTACCTGGTAATAAATACAACCGCGAATGAATTCTATTTATACACGAATCAAAAAATAATAAGACAGGGAACGTGTTCTACCGGCAGTTATATTTTACTCGAATCAGGGGAAGAGCAGAAATGGATATTCAAAACGCCAAAAGGTCAGTTCAGGATTCAGGGAAAAACCACATCTCCAGTATGGAAAAAACCTGACTGGGCATTTGTTGAGGAGGGATTACCCGTCCCACCTCCAAACCATCATACAAGATATGAACGAGGTGTGCTGGGCGATTATGCATTAAGCCTTGGACATGGTTATCTTATCCATGGTACACTATACCAGAGATTTTTAGGATTGCCTGTAACACATGGATGTGTCAGGTTAGATGATGAAGATCTGGATGCTGTATATCATAACCTGAGTATCGGTTCCAGGGTATTTATTTATTAATCCCGTGAGGTATTAAATCAGATGAACAGCGATAATGGTCTTTCTGAAAAAAAAGGATTTCCGGGAAAAATCGGCTGGTGGATCCTTACCGGAATCTTAATAGTCTTCACAATACTATATTTATTTGCAAGTTTTGCGGCACCGGTCAAAAAAATAAACCAGATCAACGGAGCATTTAATGATACCATAACACCGGATCTGCTCGATAAGACTTATCCTGAGCCTGATAATCCTGTTATTTTTGACCTGTATAAAGAAAAAATTTTCCTGGAGTCAAGACTGACGATGGCTAAGACTAACTCGATAGGGCTTGTTGTAAATCTGCAGGACAGTATCCTGGATATTGAAATAGGGGGAATAATCCTGCACAGCACTAAAATAAGTAAATACAGGATCAGCAGGACATTCCGGGGAATTGACAATAAAGCAATTATTGGTCTGTTTTCTAAACCATTAACCACAGTGTCCAATTCAGGTACTTTTGTTAAGGAGCCGATTGTCGTCAAGAAGGCACCTAAAGATACTATTGAAGCGGCAAGACAGGCTACAGTGCCTGATTCAATAAAAACCGGACCTGCTTATGTGGCTTTGACTCTTGATTATAATATCCGCCTGAGTCTTTACCAGAAAAACACCGGATCAGTCTGGGCCCTGATATACAGATTTATTTTCAAGTCAGGCAGAC
>JBGPAO010000224.1:0-5991 GCA_041480755.1 Bacteroidia bacterium | reverse complement strand
CCTCTGTGGTACCTTCAATTATAACTACAGCGCCCGGTAAAACCTCATTTGATTTTGCATCGATAACTCTTCCAACAACCTGCTTCGGTTGCATGCTCTGTGATGATTCGCCAATTATCTGCGGCTTGCTGAAAGCAAAAACCAGACAAAGTATAACTGGCAGTACAAATAAAACTTTCACTGAGGAAAGCTTTGCGGATTTCATTTTTGACATCATGATCATTCGTTTTTTTGTTATTGATTTACTAAAGGAATTTGCAAGCTTGAATATTTCGATCCCTGCAACCTGGTTAACCAGCATTGCCTGGTACCTGATCCTGTCTGGTTTTTGTTTAAGTACTTCCCTGTCAGCTTCATATTCATGAACCTCCCGTATGGACCTTTCAAACAACCACATTACCGGGTTGAACCAGTGTAAAATACCTGTCAATCCAAATAAGACCAGGTCGATGAAATGCATATTTTTCACATGGGCACTCTCATGGAGAATAATCTTTTCCAGTTCTTCATCCGAATGCATTGACCTGTTGATGAAAATATAATTAAAGAAAGAGCAGGGAGCTATCTCCTCATTAAGGTATACCCTTCTCATTCCATCTCGGTTTATGTCCGGATTCTTCCTTGTTAACCTGAAAAGCCTTATCATCTGGTATATTAATCGTGTTCCCAGAAACAGAACTCCCGAGATATAGACCATAAGAACTGTCAGAGCTATCAGCCTTATAATATCTGAATGTCCTGCAGATGATTCTGAAGTTGTACTGACTTCTGACCCAAAATCCATAAAAAAGGAGGGTATTGAAGTACTGGCAGGTAGTGCAAACAGATTTTCGAGACGGATTAATGGCAGAATGAGAGACATCGCCACAGATCCCAGTAATATGAACCTGTTTAGCGAGAAAAAAGTTTCTTTGCGAAGGAATATCCAGTAAATTGCATAGAATAACCATAATGCAATACCGGATTGAAGAAGGTATATCCAGAAATTATTCATTTTTTATCTTTTTAATTCGTATTCAGTCATTTTTATCATATCCTGCAATTCTTCCAGGCTAAGGTTATTCTCCCGGGCAAAAAAAGCTGCCATTTCCGGGAACGAATTATTAAAGTAATTTTCCATCAGATGTGAAAAATGAACCCTGGTGTATTCTTCCTTATTTATTAATGGAAAATACTCATATGTTGTGCCATAAGCTTTGTGATCCACGAAACCTTTCTTTTCAAGGATCCTGATAACCGTTGACACGGTATTGTAGGCAGGCTTCGGATCAGGCAGTTTATCAATGACATCTCTGACCAGGCCTTTCTCAAGATCCCAGAGTATCTGCATTATCTGCTCTTCAGCTTTGGTCAGTTTCTGCATTTTAATCTGCTTTTTGTATTTCATATAAGCCAATTTTGAACAAAGGTAAAACTATTTTTTCAGTTTTCCAACTATTTTTATAGTTAATTAACGTAACATTAAGTTGATTTATTGTTTTATCTAATAATTTTAAAATTGCTTAGCAAGATTTTTAAGCTCCTCCCCCGTCACACGGTGAATGAGCCATTTATCCATGACCTTCGCGCCGAGCATTTTATAGAATTTTAGAGTAGGTTCGTTCCAGTTCAGGACTGCCCATTCGTACCTGCCGCAATCCTTTTCAACGGCAAGTTTTGCGAGGTAAGCCAGTAATGATTTTCCGAAGCCTTTGCCGCGATATTCCGGTCTGACATAGAGATCTTCAAGATATAATCCGTGTTTACCCACGAATGTCGAAAAATTATGAAAGAACAGTGCAAAACCAACCGGAATACCATTATAATATCCTAATACAACTTCAACAAATCTTTTTTTGCCAAACAAATGTTTTTCCAGTAATTCATCTGTTGCGATCATTTCATCAAGCATTTTTTCATATTCTGCCAGTTCTCTTATCAGTGAACGGATCAGTGGAACATCCTTTTTTTCAGCATGATGGATTTCAAATCCTTCAATACGGGTCCGGATAATTTTTCTGTTTGAACTCATTTTCTGCTATTTTTATATTAAACACATAAAGATATCCTTTTGCAAAATTATTTGTAAATTATGGAACGAAAAAGCTGATGACAATTTAATGAAACTCAGACTATGGAAAAAGACCTCTTTCACCAGGATTTGCCAGAATATAAGAAGGCAATTATAATAGGTGCATCTTCGGGCATTGGCAGGGAACTTGCCAGGATACTTACAAAAAATAACTATATAGTCGGGATAACTGGCCGCAGGGAGAATCTTCTAATGGAACTACAAAAAGAGAATCCCGGACAATATATTTACAAGGCTTTTGATATCCGCGATCTTTCAAAAACGGCTAAGAGCCTTCGTGAACTGATTAAGGAACTTGGTGGTCTGGATCTTTTCATCATAAGTTCGGGTATTGGTTATATCAATCCTGAACTTGACGCTGAACCTGAGTTTCAAACCATTGATACAAATATTACTGCATTTACAGACCTGGTAACCTTTGCGTTCCGTTATTTCCGTGATCATAAAGGTGGTCATCTTGTCGGCATAACCTCCCTTGGCGGCCTTCGGGGAAATAAGAGTGCTCCTGCATACAATGCATCCAAGGCTTACCAGTCAAATTACCTTGAAGGATTGCGACAGAAGGCAAAATCATTAAAAATGCCAATTTTCGTGACCGATATAAAACCCGGTTTTGTAGCAACTGACATGGCTAAAGGAGACAGGCTGTTCTGGGTAGCATCACCCGAGAAAGCCGCACTTCAAATCTACAGGGCAATCCGTCTTAAAAAAAGGAAAGCTTATGTCACAAAGAGGTGGCGTTTGTATGCTATCTTGTTAAAGATATTTCCAGGATGGATCTATGAGAAGTTTTAAAAATAAAAATCAAGTACAATGTCATTATTATCTGTTTATACGGCTTGCGTTCATGCCGGCACAATGGTGGATGAAAATATCAAAGGGGTGAACACTCCCATTCACACATCTACATCATTTGCCTATCTGGATGTCGATGATGTTATATACCCCAGGTATTTCAATATTCCTAACGCGGATGCACTGGGCAGAAAAATCAGTCTGCTGGAGCATGGAGAGGCCGGACTTGTTTTTAGCTCGGGCATGGCTGCCATAAGTACAACACTATTCACATTTCTTCACAACGGCGATCATGCCATCTTTCAGAAAGGACTGTATGGGGGCACCTTTAATATGGTTACCAGGGATATTGAAAAATTTGGTATTCATTATGATATAACACCTGATAATAATATCTCATCATTTGAAAAATTAATCCGGCCTGAGACTAAGCTTATTTTTATTGAAACCCCGTCAAATCCACTTCTAGCCATCACTGATATACAAGGTATTGCCAGTCTGGCAAAAGCCAGGCAACTGGTCTCTGTGATCGATAATACTTTTGCTTCACCGGTTAATCAAAATCCGATTGACTTTGGCATCGACATCGTACTGCACAGTGCGACAAAATACCTGGGAGGACATCATGATATATGTGCCGGTGCTGCAGTATCTTCAGAAGAATACATCCAAAAGATCCGAAAGACAGCATTCACCCTTGGAGGCAGTCTGAATGCAACGACATGTTATCTCCTGGAAAGAAGCATTAAAACCCTTGCTATCAGGGTAAAATGCCAGAATGAAAATGCTCAGAAAATTGCAGAATTCTTATCCGGCAGTCCGGAAATAGAACGGGTTTATTATCCAGGCCTGACCAGTCATCCGGGTTATAATATAGCTGCAAGGCAAATGTCAGGTTTTGGAGGCATGCTTTCCTTTGAACTTCGGAATGCAGATCCTGTGCTTTTTCAAAAGAAACTTAAACTTATAAGGCCATCTGTAAGCCTTGGAGGTGTGGATACTATTATCTGTTCATCCGTCCTCACCTCTCACAGGCATCTAACTATGGAAGAGAGGGAAAGAGAAGGAATCAGAAGTAATTTATTGAGACTTTCAGTGGGTATAGAAGATCTGTCCGACCTGATTCAGGATCTTGAGCAGGCATTAAAATCCTGATATTAAGATCCTGATTAAACAGTATCCTGAACAATTCAAGATATAATAAACCTCTCATCTGAATAGATACAAAACTGGATTTTGGAACTGTTTTCGGTAAGGGTATTTTTCAGCCATATTCCTTGTTCAGGAGTTTTGCAGCATCAAATATCAGCTACCGCTATGGATGGATCTACTGTCTGGGATTTTCATTCCTGTACAGCCTTACCGCACTATTGCTATATCTTCGCGGGTGGTCACCGATGGCATCACCATTATTAGATCTGCCTGTTAATAAATATTACATGTATCAAACATTTTTCACGATTCCAGTATCTTTTCTGGCAATGGGTCTGGGAACAACCTTGGCATTCTGGTTCTCTTATATAGCAGGATCGGAAACCAGGTTTCGTGATTTCTGGGGACCGGTATGTGTAGCTTCCGTAATTCCAAGTTTTTTTACCATGTGGATCCCAGAAACATTTTTTATACCATTTCTTGAACCCCAGCATCCGCCTGCTCCACCTTATGACATCGTAAGGATTATCTTCGGGTCAGTCTGGATCGTAATCCTGGTCATAATAGCCGTTAAGCATACTGCACATAAGAACTGGCTGAAAGCCATCATTGTTGGATTAATAACTGCCTGCTCTATCGGGGCAATTATGGGGTACTTCTTTAGATAATGTAACAATGAAGTATATTATTTCATCTGGGTTGTGCTTCAATTGAGCTTCGGTGGTTCTTCAATGGATAATTCAGTTGTTATTCAATCCCAAAAGGCGCGACAAGTCTTATTTACTTTATTGCTCGTGTTAGGTGGTCGTAGCGATTTTTAATTATTACTCCAAAGTAGACATTAATAATTTTTAATCTAGTGTGTGGAAATTCTATTTCCCCTTCCTTGTTATGTGCCGTTTATTTTGAGATATAGTTTTAATTTTTTCTTTATGGTTTTTCTGTTTTCATATGTTTATCAAGAAACTTTTCCATCGCACCATAAAAATCAAATTGGTTATTCTGGTTTAAAAATCCATGTCCTTCATTATCTTTTACCAGATATTCAACCTCAATACCTCGCTGTTTCAATGCTGCAACCATCTGGTCGCTTTCTGACTTATTCACCCTGGGGTCGTCTGCACCCTGGGCAATCAACAGGGGAGTTTTAATTTTATCGGCATGAAGTACTGGAGAAGCCTCTACAAATAATAAACTATCTTTTACCGGGTCTCCAACCATTTCGTAAAATTGCTCTATATAAGGTTTCCAATAAGGTGGAATTGCATTCATAAAAGTGAAAAGATTAGCTATACCAACATAATCTACTGCACAGGTATATAAATCAGGAGTAAAGGCAACGCCAGCCAATGTAGCATATCCGCCATAACTGGCTCCATAAATAGCAATCCGTTCAGGGTTGGCAATGCCCTCTTTCTTCAAATATTCAACACCATCGGTTATGTCATCCTGCATTTTTTTGCCCCATTCTTTAAAAGATGCCTGCCAAAACTTTTTACCATATCCGGTGCTTCCCCTGAAATTCATTTGCAGTACAGCATAGCCTCTGTTGGCCAGAAACTGCACTTCGGGATTAAAATACCATCCATCTCTAGCCCAGGGACCTCCGTGCGGATTAATCACTACCGGTAATTTTTCAACTTTAATTCCTTTTGGTAAAGTCAAGTATCCATGAATAGTTAATCCATCTCTCGATGTATAACTAATAGGTTTTGTGTAAGCCATGTCTTCTTCATTAAGCCAGGGATAAGGATTAGCTATTTCTTTTGCTTCTCCAGATGTAAAATCGCATACATAATATTTATGGCGAAGCCTGTCGCTATAAACAACTACTATCCCGTTCTTCATTTCATCATCCCAGCTGGCAAAATATACTTTATACCCTTCAAATTGTTGTTGCAATCTGGTAATTATTGTATCCCTTTGCTTATCAAAATAATAACCTTCATCCTTTTCACCAGTCCAATAGACAT
>JBGPAO010000223.1:0-5997 GCA_041480755.1 Bacteroidia bacterium | reverse complement strand
GGAGGGAAATCCCTGGTGCCTTTCGGAATAGTCGGTTTAAGCATATTAATTTATCTGGAGATTTTTTTCAGATCATCTTCCAGGAATCCATCCGGCTTTTTATCATTGATCATGTGATAGTCAAAGTAATAAAAATTCGCATCTCCTGCCCCGATAAGTACTTTATAGCAGCGTGCATCAAGACGCGTACCTTCAGGTCCGACCTTATGCAGGAATACGACCGATTCATCCCTGTTAGCTATTGCCTCCTTTATTTCATCCGGTCCAACAAGTTTAAAATTATACGGATATATTTTACTTATCCTTGCTTTGGAGTTTATTGACGGTTCAAGCTCTTCTGCGATCAGGTATAGTGTTTTTGTTTTAACATCCCCCTTGTTATCATTGTAATGCTTAAAGATATTTGCTGAGATAATCTCCGGATGTTCATATATCAGCTTGATATGGTTCTGAATAAACCTGACAAGAATACCAAGTTTATAATTATATGAATCTTCATCTACATTCTTGTACGCTACCGGAACAGATACTATGTCAGGCATCTGTGCAATGCTGAAATAATCGCCTCCCAGGGACAGATTCAGGAATTTATATACTGCATTTAATTTATCATTCTCATAGGTAACATTTACAAGCATCAGAAACGAGTATTGCGGATCTTTTCTTTTCTGTTCAAATTCATCATATTTGATAGCTTCGTATTCAGTAATAGTCCATTCATTTTCCATAGCTTCCATGATCTCTGAATCATATGTATTCAGCGGATTCTGGTCAAGGACTACCAGGGTTTTAGTTTTAAGAAAATGCTCCAGGTTCTCACTGGTCGGCAAATATTCCTGGGAGAACAGTGGCATGAAGAAAAACACTGCCCATAATGCTGATATCGTTTTTTTCATAATGTGAATTTATTTGGGACTAACCGGTATATACAAAGGATTTTTTTCGTTAAATTTCCTCAGATACAGGAATTTAAGTTGTTTCTTCTTTTTATTACTCAACTGAACATATTCATCATGCAGTTCAGGGTCCTTCATGAGAAGGACTTCCATATTTTTTGTCTCATAATTATATACCTCCCCGGTATCAAAATCAAGAAGATATTGCCTCATCTCATTTGTTTTATATGTTGAAGGATAGCCCCCGTACCTGTAATATGAATCATAATAATAGGGGTTATAGTAGTAGGGATCATTATACCTGTTTTCGTAAGTTGTCGTTGTTGCAACAAAATGACATATTCTTCCCACAATTGTGATCCTGAAGAACTCATTATCCATCAGGATATATAAAATGCCATTACGGCTGAATCCCCATATATCAGAACTTTTAACCTCCTGCCTGTTTCCATAGTAGTCATAGAAATAAATAAATTTTGAACTCAGGACTTCAACAAAATAATCTTTATTATAATAATCCACATCCGTTATCAGTCTTGATTTGGGTATAGGAGCATTATTCCGGACCTGGTCAAATGTGAGAAATATACCCTCATTAAATGAAAAATCCGGAGTATATCTGATCATTGAAGATGTATCTACCTGCGCCTTTGAGACTAGCGGAATGAATATTAATAAGGCACTGAACCAATATATTAGCCGGAAGTGAATAATTATAAGCGCGATATCTTTGATTTTTTTAGAAGATCTTTTTTCCATAGTATTTTAATCCCCTGTCATCTTTTTAAACCCCGGATTTCACATATCCTGGTTTACTTTTTTTGTTTATCTTTATAAGGTCAAGCAAATGTGATAATTATTACAATATTAAGGATAATCTGCCTCAAGTAATGTTATCCAGCGATAAAATATTCAAACTTCTTTCATTCGGAAAACAATCAAAAACCGAACCAAATAAATTCAGCAGGATCGTTTTAATAAACGCTATTTCATTTATTTCATTGTTTTTTTTAATGATTTATGCTGTACTGGAGACAATTAATAAAGAATACATTCTTGCAGCCATATTATATTTCGTATCAATCCTCGGTATTTTCAATATAATCCGTCTTAACCGTACCCGGAAGATTGCTTTTTCGGAATATTTCATAATCATCATTGCTTCAGTATTGTTTCTTTATCTTATTGTTGTTGGGGGTCCATGGAAACTGGGATACATATGGAGTCTCCTCATACCTGCTCTTAGTCTTATACTTCTTGGCCTGAAGCGAGGTACTATTTTCTCAACTGTTTACGTTGGACTGGTTATTATTTTGATTGCTCCGGGATTCAGTTTTATGAAAACCGACTATACACCCGCATTCATCCTGAGATTTTTAACTGCTTACCTGGCAATTTATCTGCTTGTTTATTCTTATGAATATTTGCGGTTACTTGCTATCAGTAAGCTTGACAAAGCAAGGGAAGAAGCAGAATTTGAAACTAAATCAAGAGATGAGTTTATTTCCAGGCTGTCTCACCAGTTGAGGACATCCCTGAATAATATCACATTGATAAGCAATCTTGTCAGTGAATCAATGCTGGAAGCTAAACAGCGTGATCTGATTGACACAATACTTGCCTCTGCCAATAATCTTGTTGAAGCTGTTAATGATATCGTAAAAATATCGACCATTGATGTCAGGCAGATCAAGGAATCCAAAGTACATTTTGATTTATATTCATCTATTGAAAGTATCCATCAGCTCTTCAGTGATAAGGAAGGAAGGGATCTTGTCATCAATATTAAACAGGATGATACTCTGACCAACCAGATTATAGGCGATCCTGTGCGGATCAAGCAATTCTTTTTGAATTTCCTGGAGAAAGTTACAAGGGAAGAGGATGCCAGGTTAAAATCAAGGATCAATATTCAGATTTTAAACACCAAAGAAACTGATCGTGAAGTAACTCTCAGATTTAATATCCTTGTCAGCAGGATAAGGACTGATAAGAAGGATTCGATGTCTCCCGAGGAAGCTGCTTTTATTCCGATCGATGTGGATAAAATTGATCTGTCCATCCCGAACCGGTTGATCCAGCTTCTTGGAGGAACACTTACTACCGAAATTTTTGATTATGAGACATTGTTCAGTTTCGACCTGAGTTTTCAAAAGAGTGATATCAAGCTGCGGAAGGAACCTGCTGCAGAAATACCATTTGCTGAGCTGAAAGCAGCAAAGAAAGTATCGCTCAAAGATGCCAATGTCCTGCTTGTTGAAGATAACTTTATCAACCAGAAGATTGTCGTGCTGAACCTTGAAAAGATAGTCAAAAATATAGATATTGCTGTCAACGGAAAAGAGGCTCTTGATAAGTTCGGCACTTCAAAATATGATATCATCCTTATGGACATACAGATGCCGGTAATGGACGGCATCCTTGCCACTAAAAAAATCAGGGAAATTGAATCCAGCACAAATAGCTTTACTCCGATAATTGCCATTACTGCAAATGCCATGTCCGGAGACAGGGAGACATGTCTTGCTGTAGGAATGGATGACTACATCAGTAAACCTTTCCAGGTTGGCGAGCTGGTAGAGAAGATGAAAAACCTTCTTGCAGGCCGGAAATAGAATTTACCAGAAATCAGGCCGGATCCCGATCACCATAATATCATCTACCTGGTCATAATCTCCTTTCCATTCTTCAATACTTGCTTCCAGAATAGCAAGCTGTTTTTCCATCGGGATTTTATGGATTGTGAGAAGGAGATGCCGGAATCTTCTGTACTTGAATTTTTTACCTTCAGGACCTCCGAACTGGTCAGCATATCCATCTGAGAACAAATACAGGATATCATCTTTCTGCAGAAGCACTTTATGGCTCTTGAAGTTAAGTTCCCCGCGGGCAAGACGCGTATCAGCACCCACAGAAAACCTGTTTGCCTTTATCTCAATGATTGTCTCATCCCTTATCAGGTACAAAGGATTAAACGCACCGGAATATTCAAGATATTTCTCATTGCGGTCAAGAACACACAGGCTCAGATCCATTCCATCGTTCAGGTATACATGATGCCCATCGGAAAATATATCGGTAAAGTTCTTATTAAGAGACCCGAGTATTTCTCCGGGATCTTTTGTGCTTTCCGCTGTTGTAATTTTTCTGAAAAGTTCAAATCCTATAATTGACACAAATGCCACGGGGACACCATGTCCTGTGCAATCAACAGCGGCGACAAATATCTTTTCCCTGTCCGCATTTATCCAGTAAAAGTCACCACTGACAATGTCTTTAGGTTTATAGAGCACGAAAGAATCCGGCAGGACCTTTTTAAACACTTCTATGGAAGGAAGAAGAGCCATTTGAATCCTCTGGGCATAAATAATACTGTCGGTTATACTTCTGTTCTTAACAATTAATTCCTCCCTTTGCTTATCTATCTCTCTGGCTGCGATTTCCTTTTCTTTAAGTATCCTGTTTGATCTTCTGAGACTTCGGGTACGCAATTGAATAAGCAGATAAATCAGAAAGGCAGCGATCAGCCCGTAGATCATGTATGCTTTCCAGCTGTACCAGAATGGAGGAGCAACGTCAACGGTTATTGAAGCCTCCCGGTGATTCCATATATTATCATTATTGGAACCCCTCACGCTGAGTGTGTATGCGCCGGGAGATAAATTATAAAATGTCACATTATGCTGGTTGCCAATGTCTATCCATGAACCTGTGAGTCCCTGTTTCACCATCCTGTAATTATAGTGGTTATTCTCCGGAGAGGTGAAATCAAGTGCTGCGAAACCTATTGTAAACATCTGGTCTCCTTTCATTACCTCCACCGATAGGGCCCGTTCCAAAGGAAATATAGTACGGCCCAATTCACCTGCAATTTCAAAATTTGTGAAAGTTACCGAAGGTACATTCTCATTGAAAGTTATGGAATCAGGGTAGAAATAATTTATTCCCGAGATACCTCCGAAAAACAATTCTCCTGATGGACTTTTAAAAGCAGCTCCACGATTAAACTCATAATTCTGAAGTCCATCAAACATATTAAAAGTTATGAGTTTCCGGGTTGCCGGGTCAAAACGGATCAATCCCCTGTTTGTGTTGAGCCACAGCCAATTATCATTATCTTCAAGGATGGTTTCGACCTGATTAATTAATTGTTCCTGCAATTCAGAAGAAAAGATGAAATTCCCGTCAGTCCTGTTATACCTGTAAAGGCCAGAGGATGTGCCAATCCATAGTATTGATAGCTCATCAACATAAAGGCAGTAAATCGGCTCGCTGCTTAATCCCCGGGAAGATGAAGGGCTTTTTTCAGGATAATAATTAAACTGATCACTTGCCGGATCATATAAGATCAGGCCATCTGCAGTTCCTGCCCACATCCTTCCCTCCCGATCCTCTACAATGCAATATGCTGAATTAATGTTGTAAGCAACTCCAGATTCACGAATCAGTTTAAAACTTCTGATCTCATTGTTTTTTTCTGCATATTTGTATACCCCGTTAGCTGCGGCAAACCAGATGTTTCCCGAGAAATCTTCAGTAACAGCATAGACATTATTATTGCTGAAAACATCGCAGGAGGTATCTTCAATGTCTTCACAAAGCCGAAAAAGCCGTTTTGTTTTTTTATCAAAATAATTTATCCCATCAGAAGTGCATATCCATATCCTGTCCCGGTTATCAGGATACAGAGCAAATACAAAGTCACTTGCTATCATGTAATTCCTGTTCTGACTGTTCCTTGAATACAAGGTGACTGCTTTCCGGTCAGGGTCAACAACATTCAAACCAAATCCCCATGTGCCAATCCATAAAAGTCCGTTCTCATCTTCATAAACAGAAGAAATATTATTACTGGAAAGCTGGGGGAATCCATTTTCAGAATTATCCAGTATATTAAATTTTTTCTTTTTCCGGTCTATCTTTACAAGCCCTTCATATGTTCCCATCCAGATTATATCAGAATGATCTTCCATGATTGAATTTACTGATGACAACTGTATTTCCCTGCTTTCGGACCTGATACCCGAATGTCTTTCCAGAATTATCCCTTCAGCATTCATCAGGATAAATCCCAGATCAGTTCCCATCCATAATCTTCCAT
>JBGPAO010000222.1:0-6028 GCA_041480755.1 Bacteroidia bacterium | reverse complement strand
TTCCGTCAGTTTTAAAGGAAGATCAAGATGAAATCCCCTGATTCCAAGTTTTGCAGCACTTTCAATATGTACAAGGATATCATCAATATATAGAGTTTCCTCAGGAGCCAGGTGTCTTTCATTCAAAACGAATTTGAAAATTTCGGGATCCGGTTTACTGAGATGCAGAGTATGGGAGTAATATACCTTTTCAAAAATCACAGAGAGATTTTCAATCCCATGTTCATGCATCAGGCGTTTGTTGTATTCCTTTTCATGTATTTCGTTTGTATTGCTTAAAAGGAACATCCTGTATTTTCGGCCCAGGTTTTCAATCAGAGGTATAGTTCCCTCAATGTATTCACCAATCATTGAATTCCAGGCTTTTTCAATAGCTTTATCGGATGGTTTTTTGCCACAGACTTCACTTATCCCTGAAAAGAATTGTTCCCTTGGTATTAAACCAAGCTCAAACTGCCTGAAAAATGGATACCTTGAAAACACAATGTCAAGTTCGTTCAAATCAGGGAATCCGAATTCCTTAAATGCATTTATGGTATTATCCAGATTAATTGTAAGAATCACCCGGCCCAGATCGAGTATGATATTCTTTATGCCCTTGAGATCTGCTTTCATATTTCAGTTATTTAAGGATCAATCCAATCACCGCAATCTTTGATCAGACGGATCATTTCATTTATTGCGTTTTCAGAAGATATATTTTTTTTAATTGCTTCTTTATGCCTGAACAAAGTTACCTTACCCGGAGCACTTCCAACGAATCCATAATCAGCATCAGCCATTTCGCCGGGACCGTTCACAATACATCCCATAACTGCTATCTTAAGATGCCTGAGATGTGAGGTAGCTGCTTTGACTTTTGAAAGAGTATCCTGAATGTTGAATAATGTTCTTCCACATGAAGGGCAGGAGATATATTCAGTCCTGGATATTCTCGCCCTTGCAGCCTGCAGCAGGCCAAAGGAAATACGGGTAATTTCCGCAGGCTTAAAATTCGGATTTTCAAGCCAGATCCCATCTGCCAGCCTGTCAATGAATAGTCGTCCCAGTTCGGAAGAAGACTTTAGTAAGAAAAGCTCAGGATCAGAATCTGTATATGCTGAACGTATTATTACAGGCCGGTCAGATCCGGACAGTTTATAAGTATTAATTCCTTTGAACAGGGAAAGATGATCACCTTGCCCGGGTTTTATAACAATAACATTCTGCCCTGTTTTCTTTAAATAATCCTGCCTGTTTAAATTACCTGTTTCTTCAGGAAACAGCTGCACAAAATTAAATCCGGGAATGAAACGATCTCCATCAGGTTTCTTCATATCCATTATTCCGGAATCTGTAACAATATAATCCGGGACATCCTCATTATTACTGGTAAATTCTGTCGATCTATACTCTGAGGAAATGACTACTGGAACCTGTCCACCTCCTATATTCATTATCCTGGCTGTATTTACTGTTGACAAAGCCAGCTTCTCCCATTCAGGAACAATGCCTGGGTTATGTCTTAAATTTTCAAATATTGAAACCAGTTTTATGGCTACAGGTATTTCTTTTTCAGGGTCTTCGGTAAGGGAGATTCTTACTGTATCACCAATGCCTTCACCCAGCAAGGTTCCAATACCAACTGCCGACCTCAGCCTGCCATCTTCCCCATCTCCAGCTTCAGTAATACCAAGGTGTACCGGGAAATTCATTCCTTCTTTCATCATGGTTTTTACAAGTAACCGGTTAGCCCAGATCATTACCCTTGTATTGCTTGATTTGGCAGAGACCACTACATTCATGAAATTTTCCTGTGAGCAGATCCTGAGATACTCCATTGCTGATTCAACAATTCCATCGGGAGTATTACCAAAATTTTCCATTATTCTCTCAGACAGGGATCCATGATTAACGCCTATTCTGACTGCTGTATTATTCTTCCTGCAGATACGAAGGAATGATATGAATTTATCCTGAAAATCGTCCCCTGCAAAATTACCGGGATTAATTCTGACTTTTTCGACTATACCTGCCGATATTTCAGCAATTTTTGCATTAAAATGGACGTCAGCAATCAAAGGAGTGAGAAATCCTCTTTTTCTCAATTCATTTTTAATAATCCTCAGGTTTTCGGCCTCCTTTGTGTTTCTTACTGTTAATCTGACCAGATCAGCTCCTTCCCGGATTATACGAATGCATTGTTCAACCGTTGATTCAGTATCGAGGGTGTCAGTATTGGTCATCGACTGCACACGGACAGGTGCATCTCCGCCCACCTCGCAATTGCCGATTTTTATTTTTCGACTCAGGTACAATTACCCAATTATTTAATTATTTGCTTTCAGGAGCTGTGTTCCATCCAGGTTTTTGTTGGTGACAAATCCTGAATCACTTATATTTTCCATTCAAAACCATCTTTTGTATCATGGATTTCGACTCCAAGTTTTTCCAATTCATTCCTGATACGGTCGGAGGTTTTAAAATCTTTGTTATTCCTTGCTTCCATACGCATTTTCAGCAGAAGATCAATAAGACCATGAAGAATTTCTTTATTTTCTGAGGTTTGCGATTCATCGCATATACCAAGTATATCATTTACAAATGTCCTGTAGATCTTCTTCATCTTTTCAGCGTCAGCAGCTGTCAGACTATCATTTCCGGCAATGACCGAATTTATATCCCTGATGCCATCGAAAAGATGGGAAATTGCAACCGGGCTGTTCATATCATCGTTCATCGCTTCATAGAAATTCTTCTCAATTTTGCCCGGATCTATGGTAGATTTTTCAGATGGAACGATTTTTTTGAGGTTTTTAATTCCTTCCCTGAGCCTTTCCAATCCTTTTTCTGTAGCCGATAATGCTTCATTGGAAAAATCAAGCGGGCTCCGGTAGTGAGCCTGAAGAATAAAAAATCTAATAGTCATTGGACTATAGGCTTTATCCAGAAGTTTGTGATTTCCCGTGAAAAACTCTTCCAGCAGAATGGCATTGCCCAGTGATTTCCCCATTTTCTGACCGTTAATGGTAATCATATTATTATGCATCCAGTAGCGGACCGATTCTTTTCCCTGGTCGCCAACTGTCTGGGCAATTTCGCATTCATGATGCGGAAAAAGAAGGTCCATACCACCTCCATGAATGTCAAATTGCTCACCAAGATATTTTCGGCTCATTACAGAGCATTCAAGGTGCCATCCCGGGAAACCCTCACTCCATGGCGAAGGCCAGTGCATAATATGTCCGGATTCAGCTTTTTTCCACAATGCAAAATCAAGAGGATTTCTTTTATCTGCCTGTTTTTCCAGTTCACGGGAAGTTGTCAGAAGATCCTCGGTATTTCTTCCTGATAGTTTACCATAATTGTATTTTCTGCTATATTTATCGATATCAAAATAAACCGACCCATTACTTTCATACGCATATCCGTTTGAGAGTAACCGGGATACCATTTGCTGCTGCTCAATAATATGTCCTGATGCCATTGGTTCAATATTCGGAGGCAACACATTCAATTCTTTCATCCGATCGTGATAACTGTTCATATATAACTGAACCACTTCCATGGGTTCAAGTTGTTCAATCCTTGCCTTTTTTGCAATTTTATCCTCTCCGGCATCTGAATCATGCTCAAGGTGACCAACATCAGTAATATTTCTTACATAACGTACCTTATATCCGTTATGGGTGAAATAACGGAATAAGAGGTCGAAAGTAATTGCCGGTCGGGCATGCCCCAGATGCGGATCTCCATAAACTGTTGGTCCGCAAACATAAAGACCGACAAGAGGAGGATGTAAAGGTTCAAAGACTTCCTTTTTCCGGGTAAGAGTATTGTAGATAAAGAATTTGGTATTCATGCTGTTATTTTAAAAGAAAACTCCAATTTTGTCGTGATTCTCAAAATTACTAATTAAGAGAAGAAATTATTAAATTAAAAGAAATTTCAATATGGCAAGAAAAGGTAAAAAGAGAAAGTCAACAGGGAGATCATCCAATAGAAACTCATTGACTCCAGAAGTCCTGGGTTTATTTACCGGGAATCCAAATAAAATCCTTAACTATAAGCAAATAGCAAAATCCCTGGGTATTAGTGATACTGCATCAAAACGAAATATTAATAATGCGCTGGAATTCCTTAAAGAGAGGGAAGACATTATGGAAGTATATCCCGGCAAATTCAAGCTTAAATCGAAGGGAGGATATATACTTGGTAAAGTTGATATGACTCAGCACGGCTATGGATTTATCATTACTGATGAGGTACAGGACGATATTTATGTTTCAAAGGATAACCTGAACCATTCTTTGAACGGTGATTATGTTAAAGTCTACATGTATGCCAGGAGAAAAGGGAAAAGGCTTGAAGGCGAAGTTGTGGAAATTATTGAACAGGCAAGAAAAACCTTTGTTGGAATTGTTGAAATTTCCCCTCATTTTGCATTTCTTAATTGCGGTTCGAAAGAAATGCCCTATGACCTGTTCATTTCTCCAGATAAACTTAAAGGGGCTAAAGATGGCCAAAAAGCAATAGCAAGAATAATTGACTGGCCAAAAGGTTCGAAAAATCCCGTTGGGGAAATTTTAGAAGTTCTGGGTGATCCCGGTGAAAATGAAGTTGAAATGCATTCTATCCTTGCAGAATTTGAACTTCCCTGGAAATTTGATGCTGAAGTTACCAGGGCTTCAGATATAATAGATGCAAGGATTACTAAGGAAGATTACAAATCAAGAAAGGATTTCAGGAAAGTTCCGACTTTTACAATTGATCCGGCCGATGCTAAAGATTTTGATGACGCATTATCACTTAGAAAACTCAAGAACGACAACTGGGAGGTGGGAATTCACATTGCCGATGTAACCCATTATGTAAAACCAAAAACGGTAATAGACAAGGAAGGGTATCAGAGGGGAACCTCAGTTTATCTTGTCGACAGGGTAGTGCCTATGTTACCTGAGAAGCTTTCGAACTTTATTTGCTCATTAAGGCCCGGGGAAGAAAAATTATGTTATTCAGCTGTTTTTGAAATGAATAATAATGCCGAAGTACTGGATGAATGGTTCGGAAGAACGGTTATCCGTTCTGATCGCAGGTTTTCATATGAAGAAGCGCAGGAAATTATTGAATCCGGAAAAGGGGAATTGGATGACGAAATTCTCACACTTCATAATCTGGCACAGCAACTCAGGGCTGAGCGTTTCAGAAAAGGTTCATTCTCTTTTGAAAGAGTGGAAGTAAAATTTGAGATCGATGAAAAAGGATTTCCACTGAGGGTTTACTGGAAGGAAAACAAAGAATCAAACCAGCTGATTGAAGAATTTATGCTCCTGGCAAATAAAAGAGTGGCTGAACTGATAGGAAAGCCTAAAAAATCAGGTACAGATGATAATACCGATTTCGCTCCTCCTGCAAAAACAAATCCAAGGACATTTGTTTACAGGATTCATGATAAACCGAATCAGGAAAAACTTGAATCATTTTCATGGTTTATCAAACGATTTGGCTACAATCTGAATCTGAAAAGTAAGAAAAATATTGCTATTTCCATGAACAAGCTGGTTGAAGAGGTAAAAGGGAAAAAGGAACAAAATATAATTGAAAATCTTGCTATCCGCACAATGGCGAAAGCGGAATATTCAACTGTAAATATAGGGCATTATGGCCTTGCTTTTCAGTATTATACCCATTTCACTTCACCTATACGCCGGTATCCTGATATGATGGTGCACAGATTACTGGATAATTATATTAAAGGAGGAGACTCGAAAAATCAGGAACAGTATGAAATGCGTTGCAAGCATTCTTCTGAGATGGAAAGAAAAGCTATGGAGGCTGAATGGGCATCAGTTAAATACAAACAGGTTGAGTTCCTGGCTGATAAAACAGGGCAGGAATTTGACGGAGTGATCTCCGGAGTTACAGAATGGGGATTATATGTTGAATTAATTGATTGCAAATGCGAGGGGATGATATCACTGAGGGATTTATATGATGATTTCTACGAATATGATGAAGAGAATTATTGCATAAATGGTAAAAAAACAGG
>JBGPAO010000221.1:0-6040 GCA_041480755.1 Bacteroidia bacterium | reverse complement strand
TCAATGATTTAAGTTGCTGAATGGCGATACTGTTTAGTTTCTTCAATCTTAGACCCTGAGGAAATTCCATTCGGATGAATTCGGCATTCATGCTTTCCATATTAGCCAGCACCAACAGCTGTTCAATACTGCTGTAATCTCTGATGTTACCTTCTTTGCCGGGATTTTCTTTTCGCCATTGCTGTGCCGTTTTACCAAACATGGCTACATTCAGTACATCGGCTTCATTAGCATAAATAACTTGTTGTTGCTCTTTTGTAATATCTGCAGGAATTATGTTTTCTTTAATGGAATCTGTATGGATGCGATAATTTATTTTAGCCAGCGTCCGGTTAAGGTTCCATTCCAGCGAAAGCCTTCGGTTTTCATCTTCTTTGAGGCGTTGAAATTCTTTGATAAGATATAATTTGAATTCAGGGCTAAGCCAGCTTCCGAATTCAAAAGCAAGGTCTTTATGGGCATAAGTGCCACCTCCATATCTGCCGGCACGGCTTTGAATACCTATTGCTTTCGTCGCTTCCACCCACTTTTTGGGAGTAAGCCGGAAACTGTTAAGTCCTGCTTCCTTTTTAAAGGTGTCGAATTCGACACCTTTAAAACCGGGATTATGAATTTGCTCCCAAATACCTAAAAATTCCAGTGTGTTTCTATTTCTCATACAGTTATGGATAAGGTCATCACCACCAAATTTCTTAGCCATATCCGTAAGGCAGATAAAATCATTCTCTTGCTGACTTAGGATTGTTATTGCAGTGCCTTGCACATTAATGGTTGATTTTTTTTCTTTTACCATAGAATTTAGTCTGTTTGTGCTGTCAGATATTTCTCCATAATTTGTTCCAATGCCATTTCAATGCGTTCGTCATGGCTGTCTTTTAAACTTAAATACAAAGAAACCGGATCGACTACCGGGGCATCTTTAGGCAATTCGCCTGCCAATGTTTCGGGATTATATTTCCACACCTCCAGGCAATAGCGGCCTTCATATTCGTTGGCATTTACCAATGCATTGTTTTTTTTCAAGCTATAAAACACGGTTTTATCAAGAGCATAAAATTCCTGATTGCCGGGATTCATATCGCTGTAGTCAGGTAGAGCAGAGAAATTGGAGCGGACCATTTTAACACCACCAGGTTTTTCATCAGTAAATATTTTTTTTAATACAGGATTTACAAGCAGGTTTCGTTTTTCCAAGTCATTCCACATTTCGGGAATTTCAAGATTAAACCTGATATACTTTTCTTTTTCACCAACGGTGGTGCATATTTCATGATACTTTAAGTTATTCACTGCATTGGTAATTACCATCGGTGTATAGTGAAGGATTCCTGCAAGTTGCTTAAAAGAAAGCTCCCCGATATTTTGACTTTTATTCTTCTGTAATATCCTGTAAAGAATAATAACCTGAGCCGATGGAAGCAGAGTCTCTTTTTTTCCCATTTTTCTATTCTGAGTAATGGTTTCATTCAGATCGATCAGGATAGTCGGTAAGAACAATTGTTTTCCCGGAACAATAAAATTGATTCCCTTTCCAATCAGTCTTTTCCGGTTGAATGATGGGAGATTCTTTGCTAGCAACACAACTTTGAAGTTAAGGGTTTCATTTATAATTTTAAAATGCTTTTCAGTTTGTAAAATGGATAGTTCGTCAGAATTGCGCCTTTCAGCCAGAATAAAAATATGGTTAAACATTCTGACTTCAGATAATTGGTAGATTTCACTTAAAAACATTGGAAGCATTCCGTGTTTTTTTTGTGGCAATACTTTTATGTCAATTTCTGCCCCGATAGTTTCGGTAATATATTTCTTTAATTCCTTCATATTTATTTCATGATATAGTTATAAATGCACAATATAGTTGATTGGTATATTGTGCAATATTAAGTATATTATATTGAATATCATAACAAACATATCATATTTCTATTATTTTTTCATCATTAAAACCAATATGTTCATTATGCCTGACATAACCCAATTGATTAGTACTAATGACAGTATTCCCAATTTCAAAATCAGGAGTATTGCAATGGTGGTGACCGAAAATCCAAAAGTCAGCATCCGATCCTAAAACATCATTGTACATTTCCACAGCAAAAGCTTCGTTAAGGCTGTCTCCCCTGTACTTTTCAGGATAATTCATGAATGTCGGTACATGATGGGTGACAATGATTTTTTTCTCAGGCCCGACTTTCGATAGTTCCTCATTCAGGAAAGAGCGGCATTGTTTATGAAGCAGATTATAATGATCAGGAGTTAATCCTTTGTTATTATATTTAATTGTATGAAAATCTGACACTCTTTGTCTTATCTCAAATTGGTTTCCCGGACTTATACTTGTCCAGAGGGTTGAAAAAATAAATTTTACACTCTCCTGAATAACAGAAACATTATTCACGAGAAACAGATTATCCTTAATTTTTTCATTAAAAGAACCTGCCCGGTCTGAGATATTTGAATGATAGTATTCATGGTTACCCGGAATCCAATATGTCATTTTAAAATTGTCGGAGAGATAATTGAAAAAATCAGCATATTTATCCATTACAGCAAATAGAACAATATCGCCGGCCAACAATAAAACATCGCCCACCGGCTGCAATGGGTTTCTTTTTAAGTATTCTTTATTCTCCGGGAATTCTAGATGTAAGTCGGAGGCATATTGAATTTTCATTTTTTCTTTTTTGTTTCCAACTTTTTAATTGCCCTGTCTAAATCATCATCGGCTTGCTGTAATTGTTTCTTTTTTTTCAGGTCTTTATCAAAGTCGCTTTCTATTGAATCGTCTTGAAGGAAGTTATATTTTTCAAATTCTTTATCTGCAAGCGCTAAAGCTACCTGGTGCGATACTTTACCGGTATCTTTTAAAATGGCTTGTTCGTTAAATTGAAGAAATGCATCGAGCCTGGCTACCCAATCTTTCATATACATTGGCACCCTTTTTTGTGCCTGGCTTTCGGCATAGTCTAAATACATAGTTACAATTCTATTCAGCCTATCCAGTTCTTTTTCATCCAGATAATTTTTGGCAATACCAACATCTGTTTTTCTGATTTTACCACCGGGTGCATTCTTCCAAGTTGTAAGTCCCATATTTGTTTTGTTGCTGTCAGCCCTTGAAGCAATTATTTCTGCAGCAGTTTGCCCTGTAATTGTCCAATGAAGTTTGTTTTGAACAGTGGCAAAAAACAGTTCAGTTATTTCAGCATCTTTTGCATAATCTATACTGCATTGTGAATAGATGTCAGTGATTTTCTGGTAAAATCTGCGTTCACTTGAACGTATATCCCTTATTCGGGCAAGCTGTTCTTCAAAATAATCTTTACCAAAAATGTAAGAAGGATTCTTCAATCGTTCATCATCCATCGTAAATCCCTTGATGATATATTCTTTTAACCGCTCTGTAGCCCAAATACGGAAATGTGTGGCTTGTGTGCTGTTTACCCGGTAGCCTACGGAGATGATGGAATCAAGATTATAAAACCGGGTAGCGTATGTTTTACCATCTGCAGCAGTATGTTCCAAAATGGAACATACTGAATTTTCTTGCAGTTCTCCCGATTCAAAAATATTTTTCAAATGCCTGGTTACAGCCGGACGCTGAACACCAAACAAGTCAGCAATCTTTTGCTGGGTCAGCCATATAGTTTCATTTTGCAAATACATCTCTACTTTTACCTTTCCGTTTGGTGTTGTGTAGAGCAATATTTCACTAAACCCTTCTTTTGCTATTTCTTTTTTTATAGCCATTTCTATTAATTCTATTTTAAAATCAAGATTATTAAACTCCCAATTCTTTTAAATATTTTCCCATCTCCAACTGTACTGTTTTCAATTCCCCTTCAAGTTTCTCGATCTCAGTTTGTACCGCTGCAATATCTACTTCTGCTTCTTCCTCGAAAGTGTCAACATACCGTGGAATGTTTAAGTTGAATTCGTTTTCTTTTATTTCTTCAAAAGTGGCTACATAACTGAATTTGTCTTCCACAACTCCGGCCTGCAGTTTTCCTTCATTGAATTTCCTGTAGGTATCCACAATGTGTTCAATATCATTAGGCCGTAGTTTGTTTTGGTTTTTAGCTGATTCGTAATGTTTACTTGCATCAATAAATAATACATCTTTGTTGTTGCCTTTTCCTTTGTTAAAAATCAAAATAGCTGCCGGAATGCCGGTCCCGAAAAATAAATTAGCAGGCAGACCTATCACTGCTTCAAGAATATTTTCCTCAATTGTTTTCTGCCTTATTTTCCCTTCGCTGGCTCCACGGAACAGAACTCCGTGAGGTACCACAACACCTGCTTTGCCCTTGCCTTCGTAGATGGTCTCAATCATGTGGCTGATGAATGCCCAATCGCCTTTGCTCTTTGGCGGTATGCCCCTCCAGAAGCGGTTATATTTGTCGGTTTCAGGGTCAAAACTGTCACTGGCTTTGTTATCTTCTTTATCATCACTCTTTCCCCACTTGTCCAGCGAGAATGGAGGATTGGCAACTACTGTATCAAACTTCATAAGCGCATCGCCTTCTTTCAGTTTCGGATTACGGATGGTATCGCCCCAACGAATGGTAGCGTTATCAAAGCCATGCAAAAACATATTCATCACAGCCAACGCCCAGGTGCTTCCGTTTGCTTCCTGACCGTAAAGCGAGAAGTTATCTGAACCAACTTCTTCTCCGGCTTTAATCAGCAACGAAGCTGATCCGCAAGTCGGATCGCATATTCGTGAACCAGGTTTTGATCTTGTAAGTTTAGCAATCAGGGTCGATACTTCTTTTGGAGTAAAAAATTCTCCGGCCTTTTTCCCGGCATCGCTGGCGAAATTTTCAATCAGGAACATGTATGCACCACCAATGATATCAGTGCCCTCAAGGTGCGATGGCCTCAGGTCTAATGTTTCTTTATTAAAATCAAGAAGCAGGTTTTTTAACCGTGTGTTCTTATCTTTGGTATCCCCCAATACACTGCTGTTGAAATTGATGTTCTGGAAAATTCCTGCACCGTCTTCGCTGTACAGTTTGTCACGGTTGGCTTCCACCAGGTCTTCCAGTGCAATGTCTATCAGCTCGCCTATATTGAGCTCATTGCGGTGTTCAAACAAATAATTGAAATGGCTGTGCTCAGGCACTACAAAGCGTTCATGCCTCATGGCACGGTCTGCCCGCTCCTTGTCGCCATTGTATTTTTTCAGATGCGTTTCATATTTATCATCATGCACATCGCTGAGATATTTAACAAAAAGCATTGTGAGCACATAGTCCTTATAAACACTTGGATCAATGCTTCCGCGAAATGTGTCGCACGCTTTCCATACTGCATCATTGATATCTTTCTGGGTTATTTTTTTTGTCATGATATTTATTTTATGACGTTGAATATTTGTTGCTGAATTTGTTTTTCCCTCAGAATCTCAATTTGTTGCTTCAATTTTTTTTCTGAATTTCTGAGTTTTGTGATTTTTAAAATTGTCTTTTGAGTTTGTAAGTCGGGAATATAGATTTCCAGTTCCTCAAGGACTGATTTCGAGATAGAAACGATAGAAGTTCCCATTGCTTTCGCTTTCAAAATTTTTAGTGAACCGGGATGGTTGATGAACCAAACCAAAAACTCCGGTAAAATTTTGTCCTGGAAATTTTCCTTCAAACGAATTACAAAGAAAGATGTTGAAGCAACTGCATGCAAATTTTTACCTGTCTGTCCGGAAGGCAGGCTTTCATACCAGGCTGCAAAATTTTTCGTGCCTTTTGCAGCAAATAATACATCACCGTGTTGTAATATATGTTTATTTGAAATGTTTTCAGCCTTTAAATCAGGGTGTAAAGAGTTTATAACCTGCCCGTTTTCATTAAAATGCTTTGCCTGCAAATACACGATTTGACCCTCTTTAATTGGCTTTGCAAAGATTCCCGTCCGTATGTCAGCGATATGGTTAATAGTCGTATTCAAAATTTTAATTTAAGTAATATGTCTACAAAAATAGGCAAAATGCTCCGAACCATCAAATAATATTTAAATAATGTTTGAGTAGACGTTCTACAAACAT
>JBGPAO010000220.1:0-6041 GCA_041480755.1 Bacteroidia bacterium | reverse complement strand
TTACCCTTACATTATTAAGTATTATCGGCCTAAGCGCATTCGCGCAAGCGCTGATACCTACAACCTGGCTTGCCTGGGCTACAGAGCCTGCAGATTCAACGCCGGTTGGGTATGTGAATCACCCTTACACAAAAGAAGTTTATGTTGCTTCTGTCACCCCTCAGGGATGGGTATATGATGCATTCAGCATGGATTTTGATGCTGCATGGAGTTCTATTGCAGGAGATGGAGAGCCAATAAACAAACTAAGCAATACAGCTAACACCCCTGGTGATCTGTTTGACGGAACAACTTTCGGGGGATTCTTTAAAGCTGTATATGACACCAATTATGTTTATGTTTTACTTAAGTACCTTGACACGGACGGGCAGACAGATGTGGATTCACGGACTTTTGAGATCGCTCTTCAGCCGGTTTATTATGACCGCTATGAGCCGGATTTTATTGCTGCCGGTACGGATGTTGCCCTGCAGAATAACGCGTATGCCCGCTACATTGAACTGGGCGGCGGTAAAGCTAAGTTAACCAGTGGCGGTGTGACAGAATATTCATCA
This sequence comes from Bacteroidia bacterium, assembly GCA_041480755.1. Taxonomy (GTDB): domain Bacteria; phylum Bacteroidota; class Bacteroidia; order Bacteroidales; family SM23-62; genus LJUQ01. The sequence goes on along the minus strand of JBGPAO010000220.1, from coordinate 5,487 downwards.
AGTGCAGGCGCTACAGGTACAGGAAACTGGGCGACCAATGAGATCGGACTGGCAGGCCTGATCTCTGTGGATCATTTCTGGTCAGAAGAAGCAGGTGTCATTAAGGCGATATTTCTGATAGATATCCGGGAGGTGTTTTCTTATGCTCTGGATCCATTAGGGGATATCAGCAATCCGGAAAACCGTTCATTTCTGGATATCATGAATACTCCTAAAAATGATACTATTGCCTTTGAAATTAAAACAAATGCTCTGGTTAGCGCTGCAGGGCTGGAATACTGGTGGGCATCTCATGATAATGACAGTTATTGCTCACTCTTCTACAATGGGTACATGATCTTTGAACAACCGACTGTGGGTGCAGTATCAAAACTCACTGCCAGTGAAATTGAAGTTTACGTCAGCAATGATGTACTCAGGTTCAAGGGAATTGAGAGAACTAATGTGAAAATATTCAGCGTCAATGGCCAGCTAGTTAAGTCTGCCAATAATGTCAGTGACCTGAATGTTGGTAACCTTACCAATGGAGTATATTTTGTCCGACTGGATAATTCTCCCAAAACATTCAAAGTGGCAATATTTTAGGTACTTAGGATGATAGGAAATAAAAAATCCCCGGATAAGGGGATTTTTTATTTTTATAAATTGAGAAAAGGACGTAGTGCCTTTTAAGTTATAAATAAGAAAGCGTCGTGAAAAGAACAAGATTATTCGGTATAAATGTTCTGATATTTCTTGCAGGATTTCTGGTTATTGATTTTATTCTTGGATTGATCCTGATCCCTTATGATTTTAATTCTTTCAGGGAAAAACATCCATACTATCATCACGGATTAAAAAGAAATCAGGACTGTCTTGCAGCATGGGGAGGATTAGTTTACCCAATATACACAAATTCTCTTGGGCTGAGAGACAGTGCTGTTTATAAAGTCAATAAAACCTCAGAAAAAAAAAGAATTCTGATCATAGGTGATTCACATACAGAAGCAGTAGGTGTGAAATTTGAGAATAGTTTTCCGGGTATCCTCCGGGAAAAAGCCGCACAAAAAAACATTGAGATACTGAACGCTGCGGTTGTAAGTTACAGTCCCCTTATTTATTTTCTGAAGGCAGACTATCTTCTGAATACAGCAGGTCTTCAGACAGATGAGATCTGGGTGTTTGTCGATATTTCAGATATGCAGAATGAAATAGCCTATGAAAATTTTCATCCTGAGAAAGCCAATTTCCTGTTTCCCCTGAAATCGGTATTGATCTCGCTCCTTGAGAAAAGATCCTTCACCATTTACACCATCCATACAGCGATTGAAACCAAGAAAATAAACGCCTTCGTCGATAAAATGAAACAGTTTGATCCCAGATCTTTAACCGGACTACACAAAAATACGGTGGAGTTATATTATGATTTTTTCAGGGATTTTAATAATGATGAGTTGCTCAGAAGCCCTGAATTTCATGGGATCAGTTACTGGTATTACGATACCACCCTTATTCACCTGGCTGATAAAGGGCTGAAATTAGGTATGAAGAATATAGCAAAATTGTCCGGCTTATGTGACAGCCTGAATATCAAACTCCGGTTATCAGTACATCCATGGCAGACACAGATCATGAGACAGGATACTTTGGATTATTATGTTTCTGCATGGAGAGATTTTTGCAGAGATCAAAATATAGATTTTATAAATCTGTTTCCAGTCTTCATTAATGGAGAAAATCCATTTACTGTGACTCAGAAATATTTCATTCCTGAAGATAATCACTGGAATGAGGAAGGACATAAAATAGTTGCGGAGTACCTGTCTAAATTTATTGAATGAAGCAAATTCATAACATATTACTTCTGGTTTTATTCGGCATATTTACCCGATGTGCTGACAGGAACACAGATGCAAATACCAGACAATCCGCCAGTGAGAACAACCGGGATATGAATAACGATACCGAATTACTTGAACTTGGAAGGAAATATTATTCAGATCCGGATAATAAAGTTTATGCAATAAATTATACTGAAGCACTTATCAGGAACAGGTACTATACGTCTGCATTGAAACTTCTGGATAAGATATCTGGCCAATACCCTGAAGATGAAAAGGTTAAAGAGCTTTTTCAGGATGCTCTCAGAGGAGGATTTATATTTTATGGGCATGCACAGGGCACCGGAAATACAGTTTCAGGGAATAATAAAAATTTTATATTTGATGATACCATGTTGATAGTACTTTCATCTATTTCAGAACTGGATCAACAAATCCGGAATGCACGATCAGACGCTAACTTATATAATAAGCGGGGCATTCTTTTTCTTCAAATTAATAATTTGGATGCAGCAGAATTTGATTTTACCCGTGCCAGCCAGATTGATTGCACTTTTTATAATTCATTTTATAACAGTATCTATGTAAGGTATTTAATGGATAAAAACTCTGAAGCCCTGAATATGATCAATAATAAAGAAAAGAATATCCGGTACCGGGATGTTTCTGAAAAGCAAACTATTTTTAATATAAGGAAAGTGCTTATAGATCTTACTGCTATTGAGAACAATCTATCCCTGGATGAAAAAAATAAAAGTCTGGAAAAGGCAAAAATTTACGTTAAGTTGAAGGATTATAATCTTGCAATAAACAAACTGAACTCTGCGATCCATGGCGACCATAACTTCGGAAATGCTTATGCACTCAGGGCAATGGTCTATTATTATATGAATTATAGAAGCGAGGCTTTAAAAGATCTGGAGATGGCAGAAAAACTGACAGGGACATATAATACACCTTTATCAAAAATGATCCGTGGCAGTTAATGGTTATTATATATTCAATATAATAGTACAGCACATTCAATAATTAATTAATTTTAATCTCAATTAAACAACTTTAAACTGAATCCTGTGAAAAAAATTTCTACAATTTTCGCTTTACTGAATTTTTTCATATTCGGACTGATGGCACAGACTTTTACACCCATTGGCTGGTTTAGCTGGGGTACTGCTGTGGATTTCAGTGAAAATCCATACTCTCCCAAACAAACCATTCAGATAAAGAAAATGCCGGAAAGTTGGAATTATGATGCAAATACTGTTGATTTTGATGCCCTATGGTCCATTCTTGGTGATTCGATGATCATGGCGAATCACGTTAAGGCTGGTGGAGATGTTTTTGATGGTGGTACATCCTGTGGCTCTTTCTGGAAAGCATTTTATGCTGAAACCGCCCTGTATGTATTGCTTAAATTTATAGATAAAGACGGATTATATACCGATCACGGATGGGAACTTGCTTTTCAGAGCGGTGAAAAAGACCGCTATGAACCTGATTTTACAGCGGCAGGAACTGATTTAGGATTAAAAAACAGTTCCTATGCGAGATATCTGCCAATTGGCGGTAAAAAAGTAAAAATCGTTAATGGTATGGTGGCTGAATGTAATGGAAACACAGGAAAAAGTACATGGGCAAATACTTCTGTCGGACTGGAACAGCTTAATACTGACGTTCATTACTGGAACGATGAACTTGGTAGTGAAGGCTTAATCAGGGCTATTGTGGTTCTTGACTATACAAAAGTCCTGGCATATCTGACAGATCCGGCAACCGGTAATATTGATGTTGCGGAAGATTATACTGCTTTCGATCCTGCAGTAAAACCTATTATCTCCTGGGACTGTAAGGCCATCGGGCTTGTTGATGGCGTGAATTCCGACTACTGGTGGAACTCTCTGGATGATAATGCATACATTACGACATATTACTGTGGGTATTTGGAATTTCTTGATGAAGAAATCTCAACATCTGTAATTAATTATACAGAACCCGAAATTAAGGCCATTGTTAAGGATAATACATTAAGGTTGACAGGTATAGAAAGAACAAATATAAAAATATATAATATCACCGGCCAACTGGTGAAATCCGGCAGAAATGTAAACCAGATTTTCGTTGGTGATCTTAACAAAGGTATTTCCTTAATACAAATTGATGAAATCCCGCAGGTTATCAAGTTTGTCAGGTGAAAAAGGGTACAATTATCAGGATTTATATTGTTGCATTTATATATTTCTCTGCTTCAGCTATTAGTAAATGTCAGGAATCAATAGAAAAATCCATTCTTAGTAATTTTTCTGAAATCTATAAAGATCCGTCCGGTTACCTGAACGGGAGGAGGAATACTTTTATGTACCCGGCTGCCAGCGGCAATCCCTGGTTTATGATGGCCGGCCAGGTAAATTCGATGCTGGAAACGGAAAAAGGTACATATCATGATATGCTTCTCGGTTATGATATTTTAAATGACGAACTGATCCTGACATTCAGGGATACTGCCGGAATGGAATCCATCATGATCAATAAGAATATCATTTATAGCTTCAGTTTGTTCGGTGTCAGATTTGTAAAACTGGATGCCGGGTTACTACCTGAATCCGGTTTTTATGAAGAAGTGTATAACGGTAACCTGAAATTTTATATTAAGCATAAAAAAACACTTATCCGGCAGTCGGGGCCTGTGCAATATGAATACAGATACAAGACTTTGAAATACCTGGTCAGGGACAATAAATATTACCTGGTCAACAATAACCGGGCGCTGTTAAAAACTCTGGGTGACAAAAAAAGTGAGATTAAATCCTTTCTTCGGGAACATCAGATACTGGTCCGTTCCGCTTCGAATAACGAGTTGATAAGTGTTTTGAAACATTATGAAGGAATCTGAAACGTATCGGGTGTCAATATGCGTACTTCTCTTTGTGGTTGTGGTTTCATTAGAATCATACTGCCAGGAGACCGGTATTATTGTGGAAGGAAATTTTCAGAATTCTTCATTCACAAAGCTTGTGGATCACATTGAAAGGACGACCAGTTACAGATTTTTTTATGACCCTTCCTGGGTGGATACGATTAAAGTAGTGCAGCCACCCGGTATTCAATCCCTTGAAAAAATACTTACTGCAACTCTGATACCGGCTGATATTTATTTTGTGATCTGCAAAAACGATCACATCATTTTATCAGGAAGTTATCCGGTTAAAACTGGATTGCCTGAAGATTTTTTTATAATTCCTGACACAAAGCATGATGCACAGCTTGCAAAGCAGGAGATAACTTTACCGGAAGAAATCAGCAGACCTCAGCAGGATCAGTCAAATGGATTAATAAATATAGGTAATGCAGCAGAAAGGGATCATAAAGGGAAAGCAAATCTCACCGGTTTCATAAGGGAACAGGAAACAGGTGAACCACTCTCCGGAGCAATAGTATATGTCGAAGAGCTTAGTATAGGGGTGGTAAGTGATATTAATGGCTATTATATTATTTCGTTGCCACGGGGGCAGTACCAGGTTACCTATCAGAATCTTGGCAAAGAAAAGGCAAATGTCAATATCCAGTTAAATTCCAGCGGCAGATTTGATGTTGACCTGAAAGATAAACTTACTGAGCTGAAAGCTGTTGAAATAATGGCAAACAGAAAAAGTAACGTTTCAGGTATTCA
>JBGPAO010000219.1:0-6044 GCA_041480755.1 Bacteroidia bacterium | reverse complement strand
CAATAATAAAACCTGAGATGAGTAAAATCCTGAAACTGATTACTTTAAATAAAGTTATAAATAAATATTTGAAGTGTGAATATTTATGAGGTAAATTATTTTGATTAAAGAAGTTACATGCAAATAAAAGGCAAAGGGGCTTATTGAACTTATTTATTATTACTCCTTTTAAATCCGATTTTTTTACGATTCTGCTGATCGGTTTCGAGCTGCTTCTCCTGCTCAAGTCGATTAATATATTCTAATAACTCCGTGTTCAGTAAAACAAAAGGGTGGATATCGTAATCCCTTCTGATCTTCATTGGAGGTGCCAAATTGGCACCTCCAATTTTTTAGTTCTTCATTGTTCATTTCAAACATAAAATCTGCAGGAAAGCGCTCTATATTTCTCCTGACAGCCCTTTTTAGTTGCTTTGTTTCTACACCATACAATTCAGCCAGATCTCTATCCAATATCACTTTCTTGCCTCGGATTAAGTAAATTTTACTCATGATTACTTCATCGGGGACTGCTATTTCTACTTTGCCATCAATCATATGTTTTTGTTTTTTATGACATTCAACTAATCTATTTCTAAGGATCTCTATCCCTTAATTACAAAAAGCCGGATTTATCGTACATGGGATACTATTATTTTAAAAAATCTTTTTAAGTGGCCGTCAACACCCAATTAATCAAGCTCCCACCAAAAACAAAACCCGGCCAGGACTATGACCAGGTTTTGTGAGGTAAATTATTTTAATTAAAGAAGTTACATTCAAATTAAAGGTAATACTGCATGTTTGATAGAATTGCTGGCCCCTGCTATCGTGAAAAAACATTAACACGAAAAAGTTTGAGCTTTTTTATGGACTAATGGTAATCTTCTACTCCTTATAACGATACTCAAGCCACCTTGAAAGAAAGACATCATAGACCTCCCACTTAGCCTGGTCATATACTATCATCTCCTTATCCGCCAGTGCTTTAAGGGATGTTGAAACAGAACTGGCGCTCGTGAGATCATTCCTGTTGATGAAGTTCCCTGAGGTTGGTTGTGTAACACCGTCTTCGACCGCAATAGCTTTTAAGAGACGAAACTGATGAGCAGGAAGAAGATTCCTGTAATTGATAAACTGCGGCTCAAAATCCGTAATTATCTGATGAAAAATATCGTTCACCTCAATGTCTTTTATTTTTTTACCTCCCTTCTCATATAGAAGATTGCATACATACTGAACATAATAGGTGTGAAGCCTCGTCCATGCAAATACTTTTGTAATAGATCTCTCATCTATACTCCTCCTGCCTTGATTAAAGTTTTCCAGGATAAAGTTCCTGTAGTCATTTTCTCTGATCCTGTCAAGGTATATCAGTTCCGAACTCTGGTAAAATGGCTTCTCCGGGGACATGAACATATTCTCGAGCATGTGTTTGCTGCTTCCCGAAAAGATAAAAGGCACAGCCGGATAGGTTTGAATAACTGACCTTAGCAATGCTTCAATGTTTTTTTCCGGATACCTGGCTATTTGCTGGAACTCATCAAACATGAAAACAATATTTTGTTTTATTTCTGATATCAGTTTCAGAATTTGCTCTAAGCCCGAACTAATATCTGAAGGAGATTCCAGTTTAAGCTCAATTGACGGTTCACCTGTAAGCGGATCCATAGTCAGGCGGGGGCGCAGAGATGACATATAATTCATCATTCTCTCCAGAAAATTCTTCTCATTTTTCCTGACCCTGTAAAGAGCTGATGAGACGGTATTCAGCATCTCATTCACATTCATTGTCGGAAGCAGATCTACATAAATGACGGTGAAAGCCTTTTTTGTGCGCTCAAGCTGATATTTGACATGCCTGAGGAGACCTGTTTTCCCCATTCTTCTTAATGAAATCAAGGTAATGTTCCTTCTTGACAATATGGCGTCCATTAATCTTTTTGTCTCTTCGGCTCTGTCGCAAAAGAATTCAGGACTCAGATATCCACCTGTAACGAAAGGATTTGTGATTTCGGTTTTCATGTTACGTAAATTACATTACGCAATTTACGTATTACTTTACTTATGCCTAAATATTTCCGTATTGAATTTTATAAAAAGAAAGCCTTTTCCAGGATTTGGATAAAATGTTGCTTTAAGTCAGCTTTATTAGATTAGTAGCAAGCAGGCATTCATTGGGTACTGAGATTAATAAATAAAATTGCTCCCTGAACAATTGTTTATTGTAAATAAAGTTATGGCCAGAAAGGAGTCAAGTAACCGTTCACTGAATTTTTACATAACAATGATCTTCCCATTATATACTGTACCGGACTGCCTTATTCTCACAAAATACACTCCCTTTTGATAACCTGATAAATCGATTTGTTTTAATAAAGGACCCTGGCTGTTTTTATATTCCCTCCTGTAAATTACCTGGCCGGAAACAGTTAGAAGTTCAATTTCTATTGCTTGTCCACCGGTATTGCCTATTTCAATATTAATAATATCATCAGCGGGATTTGGATAAATCCTGGTCATCGGCATACTTAAGTATTCTGTATTTATAAGTAACGTATCTACCCAGATATCTACCGTTATTTCTGTACCTGTACATTCAATACTGTTAACTGAGCTTAAAACATGAGGTGTAATCGTGTAAACTATCTTCTGTGCCTGTTTTGTCATGTTGTACAAAGTGTCCTGTATATTGTTTGTTATAGGTAGTCCTTTTGCATTTGAGGTATTGCCCGTTACAGATTCTGCATTATCCGGGCTACTGGTGTAAGTGTAATATACCTCACGTGTTGGTACTTGTGCACTGCTTATGTCTATATCCGTCTGGCTTCCATTACGGATTGTATCATTTTCTGCTGTAATTCCTACCGTAGGTTCCACCCATATGTCGACCGTAATCGGTGTCCCGGAGCATCCAAGGCTTTTGTCACTCTCTAGTAGGTGCGGAGTAATTATGTATACAATCCTTTGTGCCTGGTCATTGGTGTTATCAAGATTGTCCTTTATATTAACTTTCTCCCATACTCCTGTGGCATTTGAGGTGTTGCCTGTTACAGCTCCTGCACTGTCCAGAGCACTGGTATAAGTATAGTAAACTGCCTGGTTCGATACATGGACACTGCTGATATCTATGTTCGTTTGTTCCCCGTCACAAATTGTGTTATCTTCTGCCGTAATTACCGGCCCGCGGGTAATTGAAAAAGTATCACTCCAGAATGTATAATAATCACCTGATATTTCTACCTTAACAGGTATTTCTGAGTTGACGGGAAAATCCTCAGATATAGCTATACCGTAAGCCTCAGAACTTGTTGATATTTTCCCGGGTGCAATATCGGAAAATGGAAGATTATCATCAGTAATAATATCAGCCAACGTGGTATCAAGACTTATTAATTTTGCCCGAACTTTAACAGTTGATACTGTTGAATCATTATTCCGGAGAGCCACTTTAAAATATAGTTTTTCTCCGCAATCTGAAAGGATTTGACTTGAAGTATAGGTTAATCCATCCACCATAACCGGACCGATGGAAGTGAATTTTGCAGCACCGGTTATGGTTCGGGAAGTTTCGACAGTAGAATCTTCAGTAGTTATATCTGCTGAAAATATTGTTTTCATATCCGGTACTGGCCAGGTTGTCCCCCAGATTCCATCCCCCGTATTTACATCGTTATGATTTCCGTCATCGAACAGGAAAATAGTTTCGGTAATGGTGCTATCCATGCTGGTGATATGGGCGTTCACAGACAAGTTATGGTCATTTGGATTTTCAACCTTTGCGGTTAGAGTAACTGTTCCTGTTCCAGGGATAACATAACTGGGATTAGCCAATACATTATGTGCATAAGAAAGATTCTGGATCCATTCCATAGCTTTTTTTACAACGGCATCTTCACCGTTAGCTACTCCATCCTTATCAAACCAGACACTATCATCCACAGGGAACTCATGGTGATTGAGAAAAACGTTCGGATCTTTTACATGAAAAGGATTTTCTGCAGAATAAACTAATCCCCATTCAGGGTAAGTATTAATGCTCTTTGTATGGCCAAGGGCAGCACAGATTGATTTGCCAAAAAAACTCACCAAAGGAAGATAGCTAAACCTGTAAGCTGTTATATCTCCGTCACTCATACAATTCGTACCTGTTAATATTGCTATAGGCCGCCCATACCATGACTCCGGATTGCCTGAAATAAGAAAATCTCCCTGATTATTACCTGGACAAAGACTGAAATCAGTCTTATTGCACCGAACGGCATCTTCAAGAGTAGGCCGTGGTGTATTATTAAGAAGACTAAATGCATTGTTAAGTAATGACCACCCCCCCATATTAAATCTAATATCAATAATCAGTCCTTCTGTTCCTGAAAGAGCTTTAACCGCTTCATAAAACTGGGCATCTGTATTATAACTAAATCCCATCAATCCATTATATATTTCAGCATATAAATAAATATAACCAATATTTGTTCCTTCTACGATACCATGGGTGACCGACCGTTCGTCAAACTCATTGGGGACAGGAAAAGGAACACCCGGAACAGGCAATTGCTCATTATTCCACATGAGGTTCTCTCTCTCGGACCAGGGCCATTTGTCAGGTGTCCAGGGGTAAATGCGGCTGGGCAGGCTTGCCAGGGGATATACAGGAAGATGAACAGTATCACCGCTTGCATATTTGACGATATCTATTGTCTCAAATAAGTGCCAGTTCATCCCGGCACTTGCCAGTTCGTTGTGTCTCGATGCACTCTTTGCAGATCTTTGAGAATAAAGTATTGGTATACCTGACTCAATAAGTTCATCCACCAGGTCTTTCCATAGCACTCCTTCATAACCAAGTACAATATCACCTGGCTCCAGACCGAGGGGATGGTTCTCAATGGTCCTTAAAACAAGAAGTGAACTATCGGGTAAAACAGTCAGAACAGCCCCAAAATGATCGATCACATCGACGTACATCAGCAGGACAGGTATTCCGGGATCAGGTGGTGTGTACAACACGGGATTATCAAACGCATGAGTATGGAAGTCACGTAAATCATAAGCCAAACGACCCATCAGGGCAGCAAATGCACCCCTGCTTGTGGATGAATCTATACGTGAGCGATAGGATGCACATATTGAGTCCCATTCAGCAGGGTCAATACCAAATGCATTGAAACCCTCATATTCTTCAGTAAGTTTTTTGATGAAAGTATTGAAGATATAAAGCTTTTCATCCAAAGGGCGTCCAGGTCCCCAGGTGGTATCGATGATTGTCTGCCAGTCATTTTTAGACTGATAGAAAGACTTAGCCTGTAATTTATTTTCAGAACTTTTCAAGTTCCCGGAATGTGTCGCAGGTCTGAAAAGAACCTGATCAGGATTCTCCGGTTGTATCTGGGAAAATGCCTGACCGGCAAATAAACACATGCAAAAGAAGAAAGCTATTTTTTTCATAGGACATGGTTTGTTGGTAAATGATAAGAACATTAATAATCAAGACGAAAACCTTACCTTCATTCTTTTATGATCTTATAAACTCTACTACCTTTTTCACTTCTCATTACTAAGAAGTACAAACCACTTTTCAAAATTGAAAGGTCAAGAGTTTCTTCCTCATCCAGATCAATCTGCTCAAAGTTTCTTTGAATTATACACCTGCCAGATACATCAACAAGTGAAATGGAAAAATCTGTCAATGTAGCATCATTGAGTTTTATCAAAAGATTGTCTTTTACAGGATTTGGATAGATTGTAACTTTAAGATCATATAATGAAGGGACAGATACAGAACCACTCTGGGTTACAGTTACGTATTGTGTATTTATTCCTGGTCCATATATTGTAATGGTTGCAACTCTTGACGATGTCGAAGTATTTGCTATGAAAATTGCAGTTATGGTATCATCCCCACCGCCGCTGGTTGGACTTACGGTCAACCAGTCGGCATCATCAGATATTGTCCAATCGATATTTGAAGTTATAATAAAGGTTGAATCTCTAGCTTCATAACTTAGGTCAAGATTGTCTGGTAATCCCCATAATATTTTAATACCTTGAGTAACAGTTACAGT
>JBGPAO010000218.1:0-6064 GCA_041480755.1 Bacteroidia bacterium | reverse complement strand
GTAAGATGATCTTTTTTTTCCTTGAACTGGTATTTGATCTTTTTCAGCTCCTCATTCGCCAGAACAATTTTATCTGACAGTCCTGATTTAAAATCAATGATTTTTTTCATTATATCCTTATCACCTGCACCCAGTATCTGAAGAGCCAGGATACCTGCATTTCGGGCTGCATCCAGTCCGACAGTAGCAACTGGTATTCCCGGAGGCATCTGGAGGATTGACAATATCGAATCCCATCCATCAATTGATATCGAAGATTTGACCGGGACACCGATTACAGGAAGTGAAGTAAAAGCTGCTATGACACCGGGCAGATGCGCAGCACCGCCAGCGCCTGCAATAATGACCCTTATACCTCGGCTGTAAGCTTTTTTGGCAAAATCTGCTGTCTGTTCAGGTGTCCGGTGAGCCGACAGGGCATTCATTTCAAAAGGGACTTTAAACTCATTAAGTACTCTGGCAGCTTCTTCCATTACCGGAAGGTCAGTTGTACTGCCCATGATTATGCTGACTAATGGATTCATAAGGTAAATTGAATTAATGATTTATAGAAAAATACTTAAAAAAAAACAATTCCTGTACATTAATGCCAAAAAAACGAAAATATCGGTTATCAATTAAAAGATTTTTTTAGCTATTTGATATACAGAGTTTCTAAATTTGTGAAAGAGTAAAGAATAAAAATGGTCAATATGAAAAAAGCAGTCAAAATTTATGATAAGGAATTTGAGCTTTTTATTAAATCGTCTGAAATATCAGAAATGGTTGACAGGATTGCAATGGATCTGACCAAAGAACTGAAGGGAAAGGATGTGGTTTTCCTGGGAATCCTGAACGGAGCATTCATTTTTGCAGCAGACCTGATTAGGAAGATCAATATGAATTGCTGTATCTCTTTTGTAAAGACAGCATCATACAAAGGTACCCAAACCACTGGCCATGTTGAAACCCTGATTGGACTCTGTCAGGAGGTAGAGGGCAAAACAGTTGTCATAATTGAAGATATTATTGATACAGGATTAACACTTGATGCCGTTCTGAAAGAGGTTGAACTTCATAATCCTGCTGAGATATTGGTTGTTGCGCTTCTCTTCAAAAGCGATGCATGTATTAAAAATGTCAGGATTGACTATCTCGGAAGAGAGATTCCCAATGATTTTGTTATCGGATATGGACTTGACTATGATGGATATGGCCGCAATTTACAGGATATTTATAAAATCAGGGTTCCCTGAAAACTGAAACAGTTTTTCTATCTTTACATACTGTTTCATTCTGTAAATTTAAAATCCATGCTTAACATCGTATTATTTGGTCCCCCTGGTTCGGGTAAAGGAACCCAGGCTGAAAATATTATCAGCAAATATAATCTTAAACACCTTTCAACCGGTGATCTGCTCAGGGCAGAAATTACCAGCAAAACTGAGCTTGGAATTAAGGCTAAAAGTATTATGGATAAGGGAGCACTGGTCCCGGATGAGATTGTCATAGGAATGATAGAGAAAAGAATCAATGCTGAGAAAAATCCTAAAGGTTTTATTTTCGACGGATTTCCCCGTACTGTAGCACAGGCGAAATCCCTGGATAAGATGCTGTCTGAGAAAAAGACATCAATTGGACTTATGATCAGTCTTGATGTTAAGAGGCAGGAATTGATTAACAGGTTGCTGAAGAGGGGAATAGAGCAGGGACGGTCGGATGATAACCTGGAAACAATTGAAAACAGGATCAAAGTTTATGACGACCAGACAAAACCTGTCATGAACTACTATGATAAACAGGGCAAAGCCAGATATGTAGATGGGATGGGATCTATCGCAGAGATATTTACACGCATTGAGAAAGCGATAGGACAATAAAAATGAGCTAAAATTTTAGTCATTTCTTCATGGAATCCAACTTCGTAGATTATGTTAAGATCTTTTGCCGTTCAGGCAAAGGAGGAGCGGGTTCGGCCCATCTTCACCGTGACAAGTTTACCAGGAAAGGTGGACCTGACGGAGGGGATGGTGGGAGAGGGGGGCATGTTATTCTAAAAGGGAATAAACAACTCTGGACACTGATTCACCTGAAATATACCAGACATATCTTTGCAGGACACGGAGTAAACGGAGGTTCATCACTGAGGACCGGGGCTGATGGTAAAGATGTTATAGTTGAAGTTCCCCTTGGAACTGTGGCAAGAGATGCCGAAACAAATGATATTATTCTGGAAATTACCGAACATGATGAAAAGAAAATCTTAAGGAAAGGCGGCAGGGGAGGTCTTGGTAATGACCATTTCAAATCATCAGTAAACCAAACCCCCAGATATGCCCAACCGGGAGAGCCGGCAACTGAAGGTTGGAATATACTTGAACTTAAACTCCTTGCGGATGTCGGGCTTGTAGGATTCCCGAATGCCGGTAAATCAACTCTTTTATCAGTAGTTTCTGCAGCAAAACCCAAAATTGCAGATTATCCTTTTACGACTCTGACACCAAACCTTGGAATTGTGCGTTATCAGGACGGAAAATCGTTCGTAATGGCAGATATTCCGGGGATAATTGAGGGTGCCCATGAGGGCAAAGGACTCGGACTGAGATTCCTGAGGCATATAGAAAGAAATTCAGTACTCCTTTTCATGATCCCATGTGATACTTCTGATATACGGAAAGAATACAGTATACTATTAAATGAACTTGAAAAATATAATCCGGAACTGCTGGACAAAAAGAGGGTTCTGGCAATAACAAAATCAGATCTTCTGGATGATGAACTATTAAGGGAAATGCGGAGAGACCTGCCGGATGTTCCATGGGTATTTGTTTCATCTTTTACAAAAAAAGGTATCCTGGAGATGATAAATTTGTTATGGCGGGAATTAACCAGCTGATTTTAATAATTCAAATCAGAGGTGGATCAAAACAAGCTGGATGACTATCGGAATAGATAATATGAGGAGCTGGAGTAAGCAAGAAAATGTTGAATTTGATCTGACTTATTTCTGAAATGCTGGAATTCCTGGATAATATAGACAGAAATTTGTTCCTGTTCCTGAACGGGCTGAACTCTCCTTTCTGGGATCAGGTAATGTGGTGGATAAGCGGCAGAATAAGCTGGCTGCCAATGTATCTGCTTATTATTGCATGGCTTATATACAAGTTTAGATGGAAAGTAGTCATTATCCTGGTGCTTGTGACTCTGTTAATTATGATGAGTGATCAGGGTTCGGTTCACCTTTGTAAAGAAATTTTTCAACGACCAAGACCGTGTCATAATCCGGAAATTTCCCAGGTGGTACACCTTGTGAAAGGCCATTGCGGAGGAGAATATGGTTTTGTCTCCTCGCACGCGGCAAATACATTTGCAATGGCAATTTTTACTCTACTTATAATAAGGAAATCTTTTTATACAATATTTATTCTTCTATGGGCTACCCTGGTCAGTTACAGCAGGATCTACCTTGGGGTGCATTATCCGGGGGATGTTTTGGGAGGAGCTGTATTTGGAGCTATTTTGGGATTTCTGGTTTACCAGTTATACCTGCTTGCTGAAATGAAAACGGATAGATATTTTAAAAAATCCTGATGATCTTTATCAGAAATGATATAACAGATCCTTATTTTAATATTGCCGCAGAAGAATATTTTATGCGGGATACCAAAAAGGAGTATTTCCTGCTTTATGTTAATGAGCCGTCTGTTATAATTGGCAAACATCAGAATGCATATGCAGAGATTAACTACGGCTTTATAAAAGACAATAATGCAAAAGTTGTCAGAAGAATATCCGGAGGAGGAGCTGTCTGGCATGATCCGGGAAACCTGAACTTTTCTTTCATAAGAAATGGCAAAGAAGGAGAGCTGGTTAATTTCAGGAGATATATGCAGCCGGTGCTGGATTTTCTTATTAAACTGGGACTTAAAGCAAATTTTAAAGGGAAAAACAGCATAGAGGTAAACGGATATAAAATTTCAGGAAATGCCGAACATGTATACAAGAAAAGGGTTCTTCATCATGGAACCCTTCTTTTTAATACAAATCTTGATAACCTGAAAGATGCCCTGAATGCTGATCCTCAAAAATACCTTGACAAATCAGTAAAATCAGTCAGAGCCAAAACGGCCAATATAATTGACCTGCTCAATTTCAAAATTGATATGAAAGAATTCGGGGGCGCCTTTTTTAAATATATTATAGCAGGCGATCCTGGCGGTAGGATTACTGACATGGAACACTCTGATATTCAGAAAATAAAGCTTCTTGCTGATAATAAATATTCAAAATGGGACTGGAATTTCGGATATTCACCTCCCTATAAGCTTTATAATAAAACAGATATTTCAGGATGTGATTTGGGTATCTTCCTGGAGGTTGAAAAAGCACAAATCATAAAATTTATTATTTCTGGAAACCTTATTGAACCCTCACTTGTGGAAAAAATCGAATCAGCGATTACCGGCCAGAAACATGAAGAGGAGACTATAAAAGGAATTTTGAAACAGGATGAACTGAATGCCATTTTTAACAGGATCAGCCCTGCCGAAATGGTAAAATTATTTTTTTGAATTAAGGATTTACAAATTAATTTTAGGTTGAATATTGGTTTAAATCAGACTCATGTTAAAACGGTTGTTACTTGGCATCTTCTCTGTTCTTTACTGGACCTGGTTTATCATTACAAATATTGTTTTTTTTTCGATTGCCCTGGTAATATGGGCACTGACCGTGCTTTTCGATAAAAAGCTTGTGTTGTTGCACCTCTTCTCATGCTTTTGGGGTCACAGTTATATCTGGCTCAATCCCTTGTGGCCGTTAAAGATGACTGGAAGGAAAAATATCAAGCGGGGCATGACTTATATAATTGTCTCAAATCATCAATCTATGGTTGATATTCTTGTGCTTTTTGGTTTATTCAGGCATTATAAATGGGTATCAAAAAAGGAAAACTTCAAAATCCCAATCATCGGCTGGCTGATGCGATTGAACAGATATATTGAGATAGAGAGAGGGAGTACAGGAAGTTATCTTAATATGATGAAAAAAATAAGAAAAACATTAAATAACGGCAATTCCATACTTATGTTTCCCGAGGGCACCCGTAATCCGGGAGAGAGCTTAGGTCCATTCAGGGATGGCGCATTCAGAATGGCATTGGACAACCAGGTGGGACTGATCCCCGTTGTGCTGGATGGAACCGCCTGCACTATACCAAAGGGCAAATTAATCCTGACGGGAAGGCAAAGGATCAGGGCGAAAATATTGCCCGAGATCCCCTATGACAACTTCAGGGAAAAAACACCTGCAGAACTTATGAATGAAGTCAGGGAGATAATGATAAAAGAATATAAAGAAATATCTGTATCATCGGGTAATTAATTGCAGTCTTGTGAATTAATAAATATTTTCAATCTTGAAAAAATCAGCTGTCAAATACCGCATCCTCAGGAGGATGAAATACATTTCTGACCAGGAGGGGATTTTTGAAAGATATCTTGAGGAGCATGAAGGATGGCAAAATCATATTCATAATTCACGGTCATTCATCCTGGATTGTGTAAAAAGAAATAATCCGCAGTCTGTGGTAATAATGGGAAGCGGTTGGCTGCTTGATGTCCCGTTGAAAGAACTTATGGCTGAATGTGAAAAGGTGTATCTTGCTGATATCTGGCATCCACAGCAGGTACGTGCAAAGGTTAAGGATTCACCAAACTGCAGCCTTATTTATACTGATCTGACAGGCGGTGCTATAACTCAGATTTATTCACTTGTGAAGTCTCACAGAAGAACGGGAGTAAGAGAGTCGCTCAGGTCAATTTCTTTTACTAAACCTGAATTACCGGCCGGGGAAATCTTCATGGTTTCACTTAACATACTCAATCAGCTGGATATTATGCTCATGAATTATCTTAAAAGATTCATTAAATATCCAGATGATGAGATCAGTTATTTCAGGAAAAAAATCCAGGAAAATCACCTGGAATTGTTAAAACCGGGCCATTCATGTCTGATTTGCGATCATGAAGAAATTGTTCTTGATCAAAAAAACAAGGTTGTTTCAACAAAAAAACCGATTAATACT
>JBGPAO010000217.1:0-6091 GCA_041480755.1 Bacteroidia bacterium | reverse complement strand
CAGATCTCCGGCGACCAGCTTGGGAACTTTTGTCCTTGTTTTTCCTGCAACAGCAAATAACTGAGATAGTCTTTCCTTTGTGCGTGTGTTGTTGTTCACTAGGTCATCACTTTCATTAACTTCTCCTGAAATGACCTTAAAGTAAATGATCTCCCCGATATGCGGCTCATATTCAGTTTTAAAAACGAAAAGTGACGTAACTGCAGAAGGATCAGTCTTTATTTCTTTTCCGTCTTTAGTTTTGCAGGCTGTAACATCAGCAGGTGAAGGGAAAACGTTTGCAATGAATTCGAGTAACCGACCAACTCCCATATTATTTTCAGCTGATACACAAAAGACAGGTGAGATACTTCCCTGCAGGAAGCCGGATGTTATACCTTTGCGTATTTCTTCTTCGTCCAGGCTGTCTTTTTCAAAAAATAACTCCATTAGCTTTTCATCGTTTTCAGCAGCCTTTTCCACAAGTTCATTATGAAGTTTCCCGGCGTGGTCTTTTTGATCAGCAGGTATTTCCATCACCTCTGCTTTTCCGCCGCCCTTAGGGAATTTGTACATTTTCATTTTCAGGACATCAATTATTGAGTCAAATGCAGGGCCGGCATTGACAGGATATTGCACTAGGATTACATCTTTGCCATATCTTTCTTTTATGCTTTCAAATGCCTTTTCAAAATTAGCTTTGTCATGATCGCATTGATTAATAACAAATACGACCGGCTTCTTAAAACTGTCAGTGAACCTGGTGTGGATTTCAGTCCCGACCTCGACGCCGTTTTGTGCATTAATGATCATTAGTGCTGTGTCTGAGACAGAAAGGCTTGAAACTGCACCGCTTATAAAATCGTCTGCTCCGGGTGCATCAAGAATATTAATTTTTGTATCAAGATATTCGGTATATAATAAACTTGAATAAATAGACCTTTCGTTTTCCTGTTCAATTTCCCTGTAATCTGAAACTGTATTTTTCTGGTTAGGCGTTCCTTTTCTGGTGATCACTCCGCCCTCGAATAACATTGCTTCTGCAAGTGAAGTTTTCCCTGAACCAGAATGTCCCAACAATACAATATTTCTGATTTTTTCTGTCTGATAAGTTTTCATTCGTAAATAATATTATTTAATTATTATTTTCTGCGATTTATTATTTCCCTAACTGTGAATGAGTTAAAGCCCCTTCTCAGCGCGGACTTGCAAAAGTAATAATTTTCTATAAAGAATCAAGTTAAGCTTATCAATTTTAATCTGCCAATTCCGACATCTAAAAAACCGTAAAAAAACGAACCTAAAACATGATAAAATTGTAATTAAATAATATTAGAAAATCAATGAAATCAATTAATGCAGACCTTTTTTAGAAATTCCAAAAAAATTTTATTGTTTTCAAAAAAAAAGTATACCTTTGCCCACCGATTTATTAACGAGGTATCCAATAATAAGCAAATACTAGTTATGCCTACAATTCAGCAATTAGTTAGAAAAGGAAGAACCAAGCAGATTTATAAAAGCAAGGCTCCTGCACTTGATTCGTGTCCCCAGCGCAGGGGGGTATGTGTACGTGTTTACACGACCACACCCAAAAAGCCGAATTCAGCAATGCGAAAGGTGGCAAGAGTCAGGCTGACAAATCAGAAAGAGGTTAATGCATATATTCCCGGAGAAGGTCATAACCTTCAGGAGCACTCAATTGTTTTGATCAGGGGCGGCAGGGTTAAAGATCTGCCTGGTGTAAGGTATCATCTTATTCGCGGCGCGTTGGACGCATCTGGTGTTGAAGGAAGATCTCAGCGCCGTTCAAAGTATGGAACAAAAAGACCAAAAAAATAGTTTATATATAATATATATTGTATAAATGAGAAAAGGAAAGCCAAAAAGAAAGGAATTAATTCCGGATCCAAAATACAACGATATCCTGGTTACAAGGTTCGTTAACAATCTTTTGCTGAGAGGCAAAAAGAGTGTTGCGTTTGGCGTATTTTATAATGCAATGGAAATAGTTGCAGAAAAAACCAAGAGTGAAAATAAACCTGAACTGGAAATCTGGAAGAAAGCCCTGGAAAACATAACACCACATGTAGAGGTAAAGAGCAGAAGGGTAGGAGGAGCCACATTTCAGGTTCCGCAGGAAGTAAGACCTGACAGGAAGATAACACTCAGCATGAAGAATTTGATAAGATATGCCAAATTGAGGACAGGCCATTCAATGAGTGAAAAGCTGGCTGGTGAAATTCTTTCGGCTTATCATGAAGAAGGTGGCGCTTTTAAAAAGAAAGAAGATATGCACCGAATGGCAGAAGCAAATAAAGCTTTTGCTCATTTCCGGTTTTGATATGATAAATGAGAATTGTAATTCCGGTGAATAAGGATCTTAAAAATACAAGGAATATTGGCATAATGGCCCATATCGATGCGGGTAAGACAACTACCACGGAAAGGATATTGTATTATACTGGTCTCACGCATCGTATAGGAGAAGTTGATGATGGTGCCGCCGTAATGGACTGGATGGCTCAGGAGAAGGAACGGGGGATCACTATTACTTCAGCTGCTATTACCAGTTACTGGAATTACAAGGGGGAGAAATATAAAATCAATATAATTGATACACCCGGGCATGTTGATTTTACCGTCGAAGTAGAACGTTCCCTGCGTGTTCTTGATGGAGCAGTTGCCCTTTTTTGCGGTGTGGGCGGTGTTGAGCCACAGTCAGAAACAGTCTGGAGACAGGCTGACAAATACAAGGTTCCGCGCATCGCTTTTGTAAATAAAATGGACAGGGTTGGATCAGATTATTTCAGAGTTGTCAATGAAATTGAACATAAGCTTGGGGCAAAACCGGTCCCAATGCAGATTCCAGTTGGGAATGAAGATAAATTCAAAGGAGTAGTTGATCTTATTGAACGGAAGTCTTTATTATGGGAAGACGACGATACACTGGGTATGAACTACCAACATGCTGAAATACCAACTGATCTTATTGACACTGCAGAGGAATGGAGAGAAAAACTGGTGGAGTCGGCATGTGAATCAGATGATACATTGCTTGAAAAGTTCTTCGTCGACCGGGAATCAATTACAACTGAAGAGTACCTTAAAGCAATAAGGAAAGCGACATTAGATCTTAAAATTGTTCCGGTTTTTTGCGGGGCTGCTTTTCGGAACAAGGGAATACAACCACTTCTTGATGGCATTGTCTCGCTTCTTCCCAATCCGATCGATATAGGTCCGGTAAAAGGGATAAATCCTTATATTAAAAAAGAAGAGGTCAGGGCGCCGGATGCATCACAGCCATTCGCATCCCTGGCCTTTAAAATTGCCACCGATCCATATGTCGGAAAGCTTGCATATCTGAGAATTTATTCTGGTTCAGTTACCACGGGTGAACAGGTTCTTAATTCAAGGACAAATAAAAAAGAAAGGATCACCCGGCTCTATCAGATGCAGTCAAATAAACAAAATCCGATAGATAAAGTTGAGGCTGGTGATATTTGCACAATAGTTGGCTTTAAAGATATTAAAACAGGAGATACACTTTCTGATCCCAAAAGACCTGTTTCTTTAGAGGCAATGGTTTTTCCTGAGCCTGTAATCAGTATTGTCGTTGAACCAAAGACAGTGGCCGACATCGACCGGATGGCACAGGCCCTGAACAGGCTTTCAGACGAAGATCCTACATTCCTGGTTAGAACTGATGAAGAAACAGGTCAGACTATTATTAATGGTATGGGTGAACTTCACCTGGAAATTTTATTAGATCGAATGAGGAGAGAATTCAATGTTGAATGTAACCAGGGATTACCCCAGGTTAATTATAAAGAAGCCATTACCCGTGCAACTGAACACAGGGAAGTGTTTAGTAAACAGACAGGAGGCAAATGGAGATTTGCTGAGATCCTGTTTGAAATGCTGCCTTCTGATAATGGAACTGCAGGACTTCAGTTCGTCAATGAAATTAAAAATGATATCATTCCAGCCAGGTTTATCCCCTCAGTGAAAAAAGGATTTAAGGAAGCAATGCAGAATGGCCCGCTGGCTAGCTACCCGCTTGATAGTTTGAAAATTATACTGAAGGATGGAGGATTTAATCCTGCTGAATCTGATGAACTTGCATATGAACTTGTGACTAAAATTGCATTCAGGAAAGCTGTGCAGATGGCTAAACCTGTTTTGCTGGAACCAATAATGTCGGCTGAGGTTGTCACACCGGAAGAATATATGGGAGATGTGATTTCCGATTTTAATAAAAGACGCGGACAGATCGAAGGGATGGAAACTAAAGCCGGATTAAGAGTTATTAAGGCCAAGGTACCTCTTGCCGAACAATTCGGATATGTAACTACTTTGAGGACTCTGACATCAGGAAGGGGGACTTCAACAATGGAATTTTCGCATTATCAGGAAGTTCCTGTTGACATTGCCAGAGAAGTACTGGAAAGGATTACCGGTAAAACTATGTTTGTCTGATGTATTAGAAGTGAACAGTGAATAGTGAACAGTGAATAGTGAATAGTGAACAGTGAAATAATAAACAAGAAATAATCAGTTAAAAAATAATGAGCCAGAAAATAAGAATTAAGCTTAAGTCCTATGATCATAACCTGGTTGACAAGTCTGCCGAAAAGATTGTCAAAACAGTTAAATCAACAGGTGCTGTGGTCAGCGGACCAATTCCTTTGCCGACCCATACAAGGATATTTACCGTTTTGCGATCGCCTTTTGTAAACAAAAAATCAAGGGATCAGTTCCAGTTGTCTTCATATAAAAGATTACTGGATATTTACAGTTCAACCCCAAAGACGATTGATGCATTAATGAAACTGGAATTGCCCAGCGGGGTGGAGGTAGAAATTAAAGTATAAATATTAAAATTTAATAATATGCCCGGGTTAATCGGAAAAAAAATAGGTATGACCTCAGTTTTTGATGAGGAAGGGAAAACCATTCCCTGCACGGTCATTGAGGTTGGTCCATGTGTTGTAACCCAGATCAAAACAGAGGAGACAGATGGTTACAGGGGGGTGCAGCTAGCCTTTGATGAGAAGAAAGAGAAGCATACGAGTAAAGCCATGATTGGCCATTTCAAAAAAGCGAAAACCACCCCGAAAAGAAAAATCGTTGAACTGAAAGGTTTCGTCAAAGACTGGAAGCCTGGTGATGTGATTACTGTTGATTACTTTAATGATGATACCTGGCTGGATGTTTCCGGCATTACAAAAGGTAAAGGATTTCAGGGGGTCATTAAAAGACATAATTTCAAGGGTGTGGGCATGTCGACTCATGGACAGCATAACCGGCAGAGAGCTCCCGGATCAGTTGGAGCATCATCCTATCCTTCAAGGGTATTAAGAGGAATGAGGATGGCCGGGCGCACCGGAGGAGATAAAAATAAACAAATCAACCTGAGAGTTGTGAAAATTATTCCTGAGGAGAACCTTTTATTACTGAAAGGTTCTGTACCAGGTTCGAAAGGTTCATATTTAATCATTGAGAAGTGATGAAGATACCGGTATTCAATATTGATGGAAAAGAGACGGGCAAAAAAGTTGACCTGAAAGATTCAATTTTCGGAATTGAACCAAATGACCATGCTATATATCTTGATGTAAAGCATTATATGGCAAATACCCGTCAGGGAACCCACAAGTCTAAACAACGGGCCGAAATTACAGGGAGTACAAGAAAGATAAAAAGACAGAAGGGCACTGGAACTGCAAGAGCAGGCAGTATAAAGAATCCATTGTTCAGGGGAGGAGGAAGAGTTTTTGGTCCACAGCCTAAAGATTATAATTTTAAGCTGAACAAGAAAGTGAAGCCGCTGGCCAGGAAATCTGCACTTACTTACAAGGCTAAAAACAACAGCATTATGATCCTGGAAGATTTTTCCCTTGAGGCTCCCAGGACCAAAGAATTTGTGAATATAAGGAAGAATCTTAAGGTTGATGGCAAAAAATCTCTCCTGGTGCTTGAAAAACACGACCCGAATATTTCCCTTGCATCCCGGAATCTTCAGGATTCAAAGATTATTCTCGTTAATAACCTGAACACTTATGATATCATGAATGCTGGCGTACTCATATTCATGGAAAGCTCACTGAAT
>JBGPAO010000216.1:0-6101 GCA_041480755.1 Bacteroidia bacterium | reverse complement strand
CTGAATGCCTGCAATAAGCTGAATAAGCTTGCTCTGGTTTTCAGAGAGTTTTGTGAATCTTCTGAAATCAAGTTCCCTTCTCCTTTTCATGAAAAAACTCAGCCACAGGAAGTAAAGAGTACTTCCAACCAGGAAAAGGATAAGAATTTTAAGACTGTAAATGGCCAGAACAATACCAAAAACCAGAAAGTTTACCAGCGAAAAGAGTATGTTCAGGGAAGAAACCGTCAAGAAATTCTCGATTCTCCTCTGATCTCCAATTCTCTGAAGTATGTCTCCAATGAGTTTAATATCAAAGAAGCTCATAGGAAGTTTCATAAGTTTAATCAGAAAATCAGAGATCAGGAAGATATTAATACGAGTACTCAGGTGAAGAAGTATCCAGCCACGAATGAAGTCAACCGACATCCTGCTCATGAACAGAATAAACTGTGCTATCAGCACAAGGTAGATAAATCCAATATCCCTGTTATTTATACCGACATCAACAATGGACTGTGTCAGGAATGGGAACAAAAGTTGAATAATGCTTCCCAGGATCACTCCAAGTAACAACTGGAAAAGAAACTTTTTATATGGCTTCAGGTAGGATAATAAAAACCTGAAACTGGATTTTCTAATCCTCTCGCCTTCCTGTGCATAGAAATCAGGGGTTGGTTCAATCAGAAGCGCATGCCCCTTTTTCTCCTGATCTTTAACGGAGCTGGCCCAGTTTTTAAGAAATTCTTCATGTTTATAATCAACAAGCCCAAATGCAGGATCAGCAACAAACACCTTATTCCTGCTGACCTTATAAACAACCACGAAATGATTTTGCTGCCAGTGTGCAATTAATGGCAACGGAGCCTGGGTAAAAAGCTTTTCCGGCGTAAATGAGACTCCCATTGTTCGAAACCCAATGGATTCTGCCGCATCACTGATCCCCAGCATGGAAACGCCTTCTCTTGACAGATAGGATTTGTCACGGAGCGTCTGTAAGCTGAATGAACGGCCATAATATTTTGCAATCATTCGCAGGCATGATGGCCCGCAATCCATCGCATCCAGCTGTTTAAAAAATGGGAAAGAAGGCATTCGTTTTGGAGCTTTGGATTTTAAATTTAAGAAAATCCCGCAAATTAATGCATCAATCTTAAAATTCTCCTTGATCTTGCAGCGAATTCATTCTTTGTTGACGCAAGGATCTCAAACTGTATCCGCGCCGATTTTGAATCATCAATCCTTAAAAAACACAGGCCAAGATACCACCTTGCAGGTATTTCCACCTGGGTCTCCCCAAATAAAAGCACATCCTGCAGTTTTTTCACGGCATCTTCCCATCTGCCCATTTGCATATAGTTAAGACCGGAATAAAAAGTTGCATATACTTTATATTCAGCGGAATCTGACAGCTGCATAAAAAGTACGTCTGCTCTTGCATAATCACCTGATTCAAAAGCCTTAATCGCTAAATAAAAATTATCACTGGACCTGGTAATCTCAAATACCTGATCAGATTCAACATAAGGAAGGTAATATAAGGTGAACAAATCAGTATTATTAAGTTTATTCTGCCTTAAAAGCATTAAAACAGTAAATAAGATTGCAACGATCACAGTTGCTGCAACAGCAAGCTGGACAGGGAGATTCTTTCTCAGCATACTGAACCTGCTCTTTAAAGAATCCTTTTCTGCCAGGTCAAGCGCTTCCTTAAATGCTGCTGTTTTTTCATCAGGTTTGTCTCTTTTCTCCCTCCCATATTTTGCAATATCCTTCAGACTTAACTGATCCGTTTCCTTATCTGAATCTTCCGCGCCCCTTACTGCCTCTGTAGCCACATTGTGCAGCCGGATATACTTATCAAGGTTTTTCCTAAACTCAATATCATTGCTGATTTTCTTCTCAAAATCATCAAGTTCTTTTCCTTCCAGCCGTCCGTCAATATACCGATCGAATAATTCAGTATAGTCCATCTGTTATTTTTTTATATTTAGGGTCGTTGGTTATTTTTTTAAAAAGATATTGCTTACATCTGTATTTCCTGTCCGATGCATATTTCACATCCTTATATCCCATTATTTCACATATCTCTGCCAGTGAACAATGGTTGAAATGCATTTCAAGAACTTTTTTACAATCTTCACTGAGCTGGCTGAAATGATACTGTATAAGTTTCTTTAGTTCCGGAACAATGTCTGAAACCGGCTCACAATCTTCCACCATATTTTCCAACTGTCCGCCGCCAGCTGATATTTTCCTTCTAATCCTTAACTCATGAAACCACAGATTCCTGCATATTGCAAAAAAATAAGTTGAAAAGGAGCATGTCAGATGCAGATCCTCATTCCTTATTTTTGTATAAATAATCAATAATGCTTCCTGAAAAATATCCTTTACTATCCCTATATCGCCCCCTCTGTGAGTAATATACTTTCGGATCTTGCCAAACTGATTCTAATAAAGCCAATTCAATACTGACTTATCGCTGTCAGCAATTCCCTTAATAATCTGTTCGTCGGAGAATTGAACCATAATGATTAATGTGAAAATATGGCCCTGTAAATTGAATTAAAAATCCTTCAACTCAGCATTTATAATTCCTCCTGTTATGACCCAGCAGTCATAATCACATGTTTCAGTTACAAACTTTGTTTTAATTTTATCACCATCCACTGCATAAATTGTCCGGTTTCCAGATGTATATTCAGCAATGACAGAATAATACTCATTCAGATCTACATATACATAAAATGGGCTTGATTGAGCAGTGACTTTATATTCAATTTGATTATCATCAACCTGGCCTTTATAAATGGTCAAAGGTACCTTTAAATTCGGACTTTCAAGGGTCAGATAAATTATCAAATCTCCACTGTCAGGCTCCACAGAGTAACATTCAGAACAATCAACAAATACTCCCCTGTTATCTTCACATGACATGAATGATCCTATTATTAAAATAAATATCAATCCTAATTTTACAATTCTTTCAGTTTTCATAAAATCTATCGGGTCTTAAAACCAGCTTATTTCTTTAAACATTAACTTCTCATTTTTTATACCAAAATAATACATAAATCCAAGGGATATACGGTGAGGAGAATAATGAGGGATGTCCAGTTCCTTGTATGAATATTTTAGATCAAGTCCCAGATTATTCTTTTTCCAAAAAAATCCACCTGCCGGTGAAAACACTGTTGCAGGATGCGGCTTTCTGTCAGCACCACGGTAGCTCCCCCAGGTATAGGTTATATCCAATCCCAGATAAGGTCCCAGGATGTGCCCTGATGCAGTTTTAAATCTGAATAGTTTATTTATCCCTGCTGTTGCCATCCATCTTCTCTCCCAGAACTGGTAGGCAATATCATTATCATCCTCGACCAGCACCCTGATTGGAGCCAGTCTGTAATTCAGGTTCATACTGATACTGATACCGTATTTGGATTCATGAATTCCTCCATTCAGCCCTGCCATAAAATCATTCCGGCTGAAATCAATTCCGGGCCCGGCTGAAAAAAAATTGAAATAAGGGTAATAATTTGTTCTGGCTCCGTTTGATTTCAATAAAGCAATCATCTCTTCATTTTTCTTTTTCTTAGCAATGTCCATAAGATTATTTCTCTGATGGCCCGGATCGTTCACTTTCGCCCCATTTTCAATCAGCAATTCTGCTATATCAGTATAACCATTAGTAACCGCCATTGCCAGCGGATCAATTCCGGTCTGGTTCCTTCTTGAAATATCAGCATTATTGTCGAGTAATAGCCAAACCAGGTCATAATATCCTTTCTGACTTGCAATAATCAGGGGAGTATAACCAAAGTTATCAGCAGTATTTGGGTTACATCCATTTTCAAGCATGAGTTTTGCAGATTCATAGGAGCCGTAATAAGAAGCAATGATCAGGGCATCCGAACCAAATCCGTCCCTTATTGACGGATCAACACCGCTATCCAGGTATAGCTCTGTAAGATCAGAAAAATTATAGGCTGCAGCATACATAAGTGCAGTTAAACCATTTTCATCTTTTTCATTTAATGAAGCACCCCAATCCAAAAGAATAGCAGAAACATCAAGAGATCCAATTTTTGAGGAGCTTATAAGTGCATTAGGACCAAATTCAGGTATAATATTTGGATCTGCTCCATGTTCAAGCAGCATCAGAACTGCATCAGCATTGCCCTTTTCAGATGCGTACATTAGTGGTGTGATTCCATAAAAAGTTCCGGAATCCGGATCTACTCCCCTTCTGAGTAAAATTTCCATTGCTACCAGATCACCTCTTTCAGCAGCCAGGACAAGGTTAAAGTTCTCATTACCTTTCTCAAAATAAGAAGTATCAATTGTATAGATTTCAGGTTCTGTTTCCAGGGAATCAGCAGACTGGCTACAAATGATTCCGGGCAAAAACAATAAAAACAAGCACAGGTATATCCGGAATGAAATCATCCTTTTATTAATTAGCACTCAATTGATCAAATATATAAAATCTTATCCAACCTCTCAATGCGTTTCAGAGTGTAAGCAAGTCAATAAAGCATGAAGTGAATATCAAAGGACACCCCAGTCCATCTGGATTTTAGAATTTCGAAAAAAGGATTTGCACGCAATTTGCACGCAAATCCTTTAATTATTTAAATTAATGACAACAAATTTATAATACTTTTATTCATTAATTCATTACCAAATTAATCTACCCCAAAAAAATTATAATATAGATCTTGTAAGGAAATTTGTCTTTAACGTCCCCTGTATACAGAAACAAATAATCGGACGATTTTCTTAATCGGTTAGAGGAAAAGAAATTTAGTGCACATGCTTCACACGCATGAGGTCGATGGTTCGATCCCATTACGTCCCACTCAGTAAAATCAAAGCTTCCAGAACATTCTCCAGAAGTTTTTTTATTTCATAGGTGAAACATAGGTGAAACAAATTTGGCCTTCCTGAGCTATTTAGGAGCTCGTTGAGTAACTTTTTCCTATAAGGTGATAAAGTTATATCTCAAAATTTTAATACCCAAGATTTTCGGTATATCATTTGAAACTACAAAAACAGTATCAAGTATAAACTGGAAAAAACGCTCAAAAAAATCAGTCCTGGCCGGAGTAAATTGACCACCCTTAAAGAATGTGATTTTACCTTGCTGGAAAGTAAGTATGAATGATTAATGTTGGCATGTCTAACATTAATCAAAATGTCAAATAAATTAATTATTATGAGCAAGGTAAGAAACATTATCAGGCTTTACACCGAGGGTGTAAGTAAGAGTTCAATCAGTGTTCAGACAGGAGTTCCGCGCAACACTGTAAAGAAGTATATTCATTTATTCCTGACTTCAGGGAAAGATGATAAGGAACTGGAGTCGATGAGTGACGCAGAACTGGAAAAGATGTTCCTCTCGATGGCGCCGCAATCGGGCAAAGAAGATACACTTCGTTACCAGCAACTTGAAGCGTTGTTCCCGGAAATTGAAAAAGCCTTAAAACGTAAGGAAAACACACGGGAAAAGTTATGGCAGGAATATATCAGGCAGTATCCCGACGGATACCGGTTAAGTCAGTTTAAGGAACACTATCGCCGCTGGTACAAGGCAAGAAATCCGGTAATGCATATAGAGCATAAATCCGGAGATAAGATGTATGTTGCATCAACTTCTTCTTTTATTATTTGCATTGTAGACATATGCCGCTTCAAGCATTGTCCATTTAATACCTGTAACTCTATCTCAGCCATATTTAGCCAGCTACCATGTTTGGGGGTATATACAAACTCAAACCTATCCCATAGCCTTTTTGCTTCTTTTGGCCTGAATGTTTCATAGAAAGCTGATGCTGCGTGCGTATTATAATTATCCATTACTAATGTTATCCTCTTTGCCTTAGGGTACTTTTCGTCTGCAATATATTTGATGAACATTGCCCAATCCTTCTTAGTCTTAAATTCTGTCACTTCAACGAATCGTTTTCCTTTCAGTGGTTCATTTGCCATGAATATATTTATTACCCCATTCCTCACATACTCGTAATCTACTCTTGCTTCCTGTCCTGGTTTCATCGTTATTGTGTGTCGTGTTTCTTCTATTAATTGTTTTGGCGATTCATCCATGCAAACTACCGGAT
>JBGPAO010000215.1:0-6109 GCA_041480755.1 Bacteroidia bacterium | reverse complement strand
TGTCAATGGGTTCATATTCCCCCAGAATACCGGTCTGGCGATGAATGATATATGATGTAATCCCCTGGTCCGGAGTTTTTTCCCAGACAATCAAGTTCCTGTGGGATTGAAGATCAATAGTAACCAGGCATATCTTCTCCTCTGAAAAAGGTATACTGTAAATAAGTTTTATAGTATCTTTATTAACACAACCATTTTCATCTGTTACACGCACAGAATAATCACCATTTTCTGTAATAGAAATAGTCTGTGTGATTTCTCCTCCGGGGAACCAGGCATAAGAACTATATCCGGTACCGGCATCCAGAATAACATTATTTCCTTTACATTCTATGATATCATTTCCAAGATTTATTTCCGGTATTGGATGAATGGTAATTGATCCATCACTCCTGGCAGATATTTCCGACATCAGGTTGGAAGCATAAGCATAATACGTCCCCGGAACGATCCGGTCTGTGAATATACTTATATTGGTATTGGCCGTATGTACCTCTGCCCTGGCCGCTTTACCTGCACTTAAAGCAGCATTCAGGCTGGAAATGTTTGATATTATCTCTTCTTCGTGCACAATGTACAAATATCCATTGTCGGTATTACTTTTCACCTGGACAGAATCCTCAGAACCGTTGCAATCTTCAACTGATATAACTGTCGCGACAGGTATTTGATAATCAAGATTACCTGTAGGAATTGAAGTAAAAGCATTTACTTTAGCCATTTTTCTGGCAATAATTATTTTAATACTTCTTGCATCTACCTCGGTATATTCCGTGATCTGTGTCCAGGTAATACCTCCATCTGTTGAATATTCAACCTGGTCAGTGACCGTTATTATTTCACCTGTACCATCCAATGATTTTTTGAATACGGCATCTGAAGCGTTTTTATCTGAAATTGAAATAACAGGTGAATCGGGTCTTACCGGCACAACCAGGTGCAGGACCTCACCAGTGAAATTATTTACAGTTCCTGTTACCTGGAAATAAATATCAGTTCCAGGGGTTATTGGAATGACCAGGTTCAATCCTGCTGATGCCTCACTCATATCGGAGTTTAATGAGTATTCTATGTCTGTCGTAACATTTTCATTGGTTGTTTCGTCCTGGAAATTTATTGTAAAGGATGGTTTAGATGGCCGGGCAGGAACAACCAGATGCTGGCTTTCACTTGCAAAAGCAGATATAGATGCTTTTTGCCTGAAATACAGATCCATACCCGGATTAATTTGAATCTTCAGACCTGCTCCGGATATCCAGACGGCCAAAGCAGGATTGGTTGAATATTCATGATTTGTACTGACATTTTCATTCGTTGTTTCTTCCACATAGTTAACTGTATAGCTTGTTGAGACAGAAGGACGGGCTGCAACGGTGAGATGGAATACTACACTGACAAAACTCGTTACTGTAGCTTTCTTCCTGAAATAAAGATCTGTCCCGGGAGTCAGGTCAACCGGCAATTCATTACCTGAAACGGCCCCTGACATATCAGAGTGAATTGAAAATTCTACATCTGAAGCCACATTTTCGACTGTTGACTCATTCAAATAATCGATTGTATATAAGGATAATACAGGCCTGCCGGGAACATAAAGGTGCTGGATCACCCCGGGAAGAGTTGTGGCAGTAGCTTTAACCCTGAAATATACATCTGTGCCAGGTGTGATATCGATTTTACTACCAGTACCATCTGAATTTGGTGTATCGAAATTATTATCGGTATTATATTCAATAGTGACCGGGATTTGTTCAATTGTTTTTTCATTCAGGTAATCGATTGTAAATACAGGTGCTGCGGATGCTGCAGGAATTGTTGCAATTAACCTGAAATTACTGGTAATACTTTTTTGCCTGATATATACATTACCAGCAGTAAATTGCACAGAAGTTGACACAGCCGAACAATCATACCAGCTTCCATCAATACCATTTGTTGAATTCAGGCTGTATTGCATTTCAATTGTTGTATTTATTATAACCGAATTCGCCACATTTATATCTGCAGCTGTTAAATCTATACCCGAGACCTGATCAATAAGGTTGGTGGAATTATAAAAAGTGAAATAGTATTCAGCACCTGCATTTCCAAAAAATTCATATGCAATTATCCGGTAATTCGTAACCGGTGTCAGATTAGTAACTGTCACAGTTGAGCCTGTTCCTTTATACACGCAATACCAGCCTGAAGATCCGATCTGCGATCCTGAGCCAAATACTGTACTGGCATTATAGGTAGTTTTATTAACAGGAATTTCAGGATTGCCGCTACCCTGTTTAATAAAAACGATCCTTGCGGTTCCGTTTCCATTGTTCCAGGAAACAGTAAATTGATTTGATTTTACCCCTGTAGCCTGAACAGAGTAAGACTGTGTCACATTTTTAATAATATAAGCCTGGCCCTCAGTATTGCCTCCCATGATGTCATTAGAAACTCCCCCCGCACCACTGATGGTATATTGATCCGTCAGGCAGACGGCTTGCCCGAAATTATCATTCGCAACCCTGCTGCTTCCAACCAGTTTTCTCTGCTGGCTCCAGTCACCGGTTCCGCCGGATCCTTTTTTAAAAATATACGCCGCGCCGGCAGCTGTTACCTGGCTTCCTCCCGATTCATCATAACTATTGTTAGGTGCCCCGACAATAACATAACTGTTTGTCATAGAAACTGAATTTCCGAACCTGCCTGCTGTTTCACCTGTAGGTGTAAGCTTTATGACTTCACCCCAATTGTTTGCTCCCCCCTGGGTATTATAATATACATAAGCGGCACCTTTAATGTAAGCTCCAACTGTAACATAATACCCGCTGATTGAAACCGATTGTCCGAAAAAGTTATTTGCTGTACGGTCACTTGCAACTATCTTTCTTTGCTGTCCCCATCCATTTGTGGTTCCCTGGTTGCGATAAAAGATATATGCAGCCCCGGCATTGGTAAGAGATGCACCACCTGACTGGTCCAAAGTCTCGCCGGTGGCTCCAACAACTACATAATCACCTGAAATAGAGACAGATGTTCCGAAATAATCATTAGTTGACCGGTCAGAAGAAATAATTTTCTTTACCTCTCCCCAATTGTTAGTACCTCCCCAGTCCTTTCCATAAATATATGCCCCACCAGCATAGATTATCGGGCTAGCTGTAGTACCATAATCCCTCCATGATCCTACAACCAAATAATTTCCATCAATGGCAATTGAATTTCCAAATTGTTTTGCCTGGTTGACATCACTTGCAGTAATCATCTTTACCTGACCCCAGTTGTCTGTTCCCCCCTGGTTCCGGTTAAAAATAAAAGCGGCACCGGTAAAATTTACCCCGGCACCAACATCACCCACCGCAATATTATCTCCGGAAATAGAAACTGAAATTCCAAAATAGGTTCCGGCTCCGGTTGGTAATAATTTTTTTACTTCTCCCCAATTGTCTGTTCCTCCCTGGTTTCTATAAAGAACATACGCACTGGACGTTTCAGAAGCCCCAACCACTGCATAATCCCCGGAGATAGAAACGGAGCATCCATATTCATTCACTGTTGAACCATCGGAAGCAAGTCTTCTCATGATCTCACTCCAGTTTACAATCTGGGTATAGCCAATTACAGGACATAAAAATAATCCGGCAGTGACCGATAGAATGACATTCCTGGTTTTCATATGAAAAGTTTAATTGATTTGTCAGGAGAATAATGTTAGATAAAATCAATCTATCTCCATGTATTTCAATCGATTAAGGTATGAATTATTTTTGGCATTGCCAAAAATAATTCCATATTTTAATAGATCTATTTTATAACTCCAAGGTAATCCTGCAGATACCTGAATCGTTCTGTCAGTTTTCCCTGTCGCAAAATGGTGGCTCTTTTAATTATCCCATCTGTATCTCTTTCAAGCAGGGCAGGTAATACCCGATCTATAAGCATCTCACCAAAATATTCTGAAGCATCCCTGGGCAATTCTCCCGGGAGATTATCAACAGCCATTACGGTAATGCTTCCTTGATCAAAAGGGGGAGTCTCGGTTCCTGATGAAGGCTGGTATCCATAAAATGGTTTTTCTATGCTTGAAGCCCTTATTGTGGATGGGATCGAACCATTAATGTCACAACTGATATCTGCAATGACTTTTATTCTGAAATCCGGTTCCTGCATGTCTGCCTGATTCATGAAAACTGGTGAGGCCGGATCCCAGAAATGACATGCCATATAAAGATCTGTGACTCTTGTATACGGTCTGAACTTTGATTCATATTGATCGGGGTGTGCAATAAAATGATCCATATTGAATTCCGATCCATCTTTCCTCTTTGCATAATGCCATGGATCAATCCTGCAGACAACTGATTCATTGAAATCCTTACTGAGGTACTCTTCCGGATTGACTTCCCTGATATTTAACAGAGCCATCGTTTCCATAGCTCCTCCTGCCACACGTCCTCCACCGGTTATCAGGATCTTAATGTCAGGCAGGTGTACTTTCCTGATTTCAGTTTTCAATTCCTCAATATCGAAGCATTGATGAGCCGGCTTTAATTTATAAAGGTTGTGTCTTTCGCCCCATGCACTCAATCCGTTATATGCCCCTACAATCCCGGCCCATCTTCCAAAGGCCACCAGCCTGCTATTATTTTTGTCTGTAAGATATTCATAGTCAATCAGTGTAATCCTTCTGGCCGCCATCTCCATAAAAAGTTTTCTGTTATGAGGCTGTTTCTTGCCGGTATGAGAAAAAAATATATAAGTCTTATCCGGAACCAGGGTACTAATAATCATTTCCTTTATTCCAAAGAGTATATCACAGTCTGACAGGTCGGTTTTCACCTCTACCCCGTGATCCGCGTATTCATAATCTTTAAAACATCTTATCCCGCTCGGCTGTATACAAAAGTCGGCCATTGGAAACCTTTCTTTCAAAGTCTTTATCTGCCCAGGTGTAAACGGGACCCTGTGGTCAGGAGGGATTTTCGTTTCTTTCAGTATACCTATCCGGATAACGCTGTTCATTTTAAACTTAAAAAGTTTTGAAATTAATCAATATTTTTTCAATAAATTTTGTAATAAATGTATTTCCGCAGCGACTTATTAATTTGAATTCAGAAATTTCATTGAATGCAGGAAAAACACAATCAGGTACCTGATTATGGCGGGTACAAGATCAATCACCCGGGTGAGTTTATTCTTGTGACAGTTCTGATGTATGTACTTATGTTTATTCCGATGCGATATGCACGGAACGTAAATGTACAGGACCTCGAAAGCTGTCTGAAAAACCTTGTTGAGAAGGAATATTCATCGAATGAGAATATTATTCGACGTCACAGAATTTTTCTGATAATTTTTGCTGTGGGACTGGCGTTGATTGTGATTGGGACATTGATTTTTTGGTATATCTCCGCAGGG
Organism: Bacteroidia bacterium; assembly: GCA_041480755.1. Classification (GTDB taxonomy): domain Bacteria; phylum Bacteroidota; class Bacteroidia; order Bacteroidales; family SM23-62; genus LJUQ01. The sequence continues at coordinate 712 of JBGPAO010000215.1, read as the reverse complement.
AAGTAGTTCTCGGTTCTGTAGCCTCCGACTGTCAGTCGGAGGTTGACAGGTTCTCGGTTCTCATGATAAACTTATAACCTTGCAACCGTGTAACTTTGTGACCCTGTAGCCCTGCGACCTTGAAGCCTGTTTGTCTCTTACTCACAAAGGCTGGTGGAGTATAGCGCTCCTTCATACTCAATACAGGTTATCGCGCCGTTATTCTCACGTATCTTTATCTGGAATTGGTATGTTTGACCTGACTGATTGGTCAGGGTTACAGTATTTGCTCCCACATTATAAGTCCCTGTCTCAGCATTCGGATCGCCTGAGTATGCTAAACCATCATCACCACTAAAACTGCCCTCTTTCCCGAATTGGTAATTACCCTGTCCGTCAAAAACTAACTTTCGTGTACTTGAATAGCTGCTGGAGCTACCTGATGAGCCTGACCAGTTGCAAAGCGTCCCGCTCAGCTGTCCTGTGGAGCATCCTCCACCTGATTGCTGATTCGTCCCCTGTTGATTCATGCCCTGCTGATTCGTAGCAGTAGTTGAATTCCTGGTGAAAGGAATCTGAGTGCCATCAGGGAAGATAATGGTTAACGTCCCTTGATTCAAGGTGTAAGGATAATCTATCCATCCGTTATCTCCCATTGCCTGTATTATCCCTTGTTTCAACTGGTACTGTGTTGATTCACCATTAAAGGAGAGCTGACTGGCTGATAAAAACT
>JBGPAO010000214.1:0-6133 GCA_041480755.1 Bacteroidia bacterium | reverse complement strand
TTCATATTTGATTTCAATACAGGTAATCAAATAAAGAAATTTAAATATGACAATTCTTCTTGCACAAGTTGCTCTATCTCAGCTTATTTTAGCCCAGACGGCAGCAAAATAGTGTTCGGAAATCTTGATTCGGTCTTTATTTGTGATTCAGAAACTGCTAAAAAACTTTTGACTTTAGAGAGTGCTGAAGGGTGGAATTGGTATGGGAGTGCCTTTTTCAGCAAGGACGGGAAATACATTGCTGCCGTGGATCGGAATGGTTATTTATGGGACGCACAGACCGGAAGGCTTATAACTACTTTGGGGGAAGATGAAGATGATCTGATGGATATAAAGTTTAGTCCGGATAACAGTTATGTTTTAACCGGTGGCAAAGACAGGATGGCGAAACTATGGAAGATACCTTCAGGGCGGCAGGTAATGACACTGAGAGGGTATCTGAATGATATAGATGAAGCAATCCTTGAAGACAACTATATGGTCTGGGCAGCCTTTATCAATGAAATAAAACTAAGTCCTGATGGTAACTATCTTGCCATTGGCAAGACAGGCAATAATGCGCGGCTTTTGGATTTGCGGACCGGGAAACTTGTCCAGACCTTCAGGGGGCATGAAAATATAGTTATTGCACTGGATTTCAGTCCTGACGGGAAGTACCTGGCAACCGGAAGTGCAGATGGAACAACAAAAATATGGGAAGTGGAAACCGGCAGCATGGTGCGTTCTCTTCCTGAAGGAAAATCAAATATTCCGGATTTCTCAGTTGATTTCAGCCCTGATGGGAATTTGATTGCTATTGGCAACTGGGACGGTACGGTCCGGATCTGGGATATTAAAACAGGCGAGTTAAAACATGCAATCAATGCTCATAATGGTGTTTCACCCTATTGCGTCCAGTTCAGTCATAATGGCCTGTATATATTATCAGCAGGACTTGATAAGAAGCTTAAGATATTTGAGATTGATACAGGACTGGAGGTCAGGGAACTGATTGGTCATACTAGCTTGGTTTCATCTATCAGGAGACATCCGGATGGAAATCATATGATAACAACTTCCTGGGATGGCAGGGTGAAAATCTGGGATATTGGTACAGGGATGCAGGTCAGCAGGTTTACTGCCCATGATTCAAGAGTACAGTCTCTGGATGTCGATCCAACAGGCAAGTATATAGTCACGGGCGGTGATGATAATACGGCCAAGCTCTGGGATTTAGAAGAAAGCAGGTTGATAATGACTTTTACAGGTCATGCTGGAACTGTAAGTTCTGTAAATATCAGTCCCGATGGGAAATTCCTGATAACGGGCAGTCATGACGGAACAATAAAAATCTGGGATATAAAAACCGGCAAAGAGTTACTGACATTTATTTGTATAGGCGAAGATGACTGGCTTGTAAAAACGAAAGAAGGTATTTTTGATGCTTCCGACGGAGCAAAAAAATCAATTTTCTTTGTCAGGGGGACACAGGTTTATAATATTGACCAGTTTTTTGAGGAGTTCTACAGACCCGGACTGCTGAATGAGATTTACCGGACAGGCGGACAGATCAAATCAGATGCTAACCTTATAAAACGGCTTGACGAATCTCCTCCTCCCACCGTAAATATTATTTCTCCTCTTAACAATGACACAGCAAGGAGCAGTGCAATTCCTGTAACAGTAAGACTTATCAATAACGGAGGAGGCATTAATGAGATAAAGATCCAGAATAATGGAAAAAGCCTGCCTGTTGATAATACCGCTCTTCAGCAAACAGGGGGCCAGGCAAGATATCTTTCAAGAACCATTAATGTCGACCTGGTGCCGGGAGAGAATGAGATACTGGTCTCTGCATATAGCTTCGGAAGGATTGAATCACGGCCCGACACTATCACTGTCTATAATAAAGGACCTCAAAGAGTAATTAATTGTTATCTGGTTTCAATAGGTATAAATGAATACCGTAATCCGGCTCTTGACCTGAATTATGCGAGGGCAGATGCGGAGGCATTCAGCAGTATAATTAAGGAGAAGAGCAGCGGCTTATTCAAAAAAATCGAAATCCACGAGCTGGTTGACACAGCAGCTACTAAAAATAATATATTATCAATTATGGATGATCTGGCGCGGATCGTTAAACCAGAGGATGTGCTGCTTTTCTATTATGCCGGACACGGAAGCATGGTAGGAAACAAATTCTTTTTTATCCCGACCGAAAGTGTCAGCCTGTACCAGGAAGATAAACTTAACAGGGAGTCAATCTATGCCGGGCTTATCCAGGAAAAGCTTAAGAACATCCCCGCCCTTAAACAAATAGTAATATTGGATGCATGCCAGTCGGGGGGTTCTGCCGAGATCCTGGCGCAACGGGGAGCCTCTGAGGAAAAGGCTCTTGCACAGTTATCAAGAGGATCCGGAGTGCATGTCCTGGCGGCATCCGGCAGTGAACAGTTTGCAGCTGAAGTGAGCGAGCTGGGACATGGAGTGTTCACTTATATCATACTTGATGCATTGCAGGGCAGTGCAGACGGTATTCCTAAAGATGGCAATGTCACTATTTATGAACTGAAAGCTTACCTCGATGACCAGGTACCGGAGCTGACAGAAAAATATAAAGGTACACCTCAATGGCCTTATACTTTCAGCATCGGCAATGATTTCCCGATAGTAAGGGAATGAGTCGTGAGTCGTGAGTCGTGGGAGGTGGGAGGTGGGCATTGGGTAGTGAACAGTGAGCAGTGAAGAGTGAACAGTGAAGAGTGAGCAGTGAACAGTGAGCAGTGAACAGTGAACAGTGAGCAGTGAACAGTGAACTTTAAACCTACGTCAATGGCATATCAATCAGTCAATCCATATACAAGACAGATAATGGATACATTCCAGACTATTACAGATGGTGAACTTATAAATAAACTGAAGAAAGCTGAGCTGGCCTTTGATAACTGGTCTAAGACGAGCTTCCCGGAAAGAGCCGAATTGCTTAATAATGCTGCCATATTGCTGGAAAAAGAAAAAGCAAAGCATGCCGGGATCATTACTTCAGAAATGGGCAAACCTATACGGCAGAGCACTGCTGAAGTTGAAAAATGTGCCTGGCTTTGCAGGTATTATGCAGAGAATGGAGAGAAGTTCCTGAAGCCGTTGAAATTAAAATCAACCGCAAGAGAAAGTGAAGTATGGTTTGAACCATCAGGAGTCATTTTCGCCATAATGCCATGGAACTTCCCGTACTGGCAGGTTTTTCGCTTCCTTGTACCTAATCTGCTGGCAGGAAATACAGGATTGTTAAAGCATGCGTCAAACGTACCCCGTTGCGGAATTGCCATTGAAGACCTGATACTGCAGAGTGGTGCGCCGGACAGAATATTCATGAATTTATTTATCGATTACAGTCAGGTCCAGACTATAATCAGTTATCCTGCAGTACAGGGAGTAACACTCACAGGTAGTAATGATGCCGGGTACAAAACAGCCGCGCTGGCTGGAAAATTTGGAAAAAAATCTGTCCTGGAACTCGGAGGGAGCGATCCTTACATCGTTTTTGAAAGTGCAGATTTGCAGAAATCTTCCGAAACAGCAATTTTGGCGAGGTTTCAGAACAACGGACAAAGCTGTATTGCAGCAAAAAGATTTTTTATCCAGGATACGATTTTTGATCATTTTCTTGACCTGTTCAAAAATGCGGTTTTAAAAATCAAGACCGGTAATCCAATGGATCCCGATACTCTTCTCGGGCCGGTTGCACGCGAAGATCTTCTGATTGAACTTGAAGAACAGCTTGAATTAATCAAGGAAAGTGGCGGAAAGATTATTACGGGCGGAAAAAGAGCCAGTCCCGGCTCACAGATTCTTGAACCGACCATAATCATTGATCTGCCAAAAGATTCCAGGGTGCTTGACCAGGAATTATTCGGACCGATAATTCCGATTTTCAGATTTAATTCGGAAGAAGAGGCTATTCAATTGTCAAATGATACTCCTTATGGACTTGCAGCCAGTATCTGGACCGGGGATGAAGGACAGGCCCGACGGGTTGCCTCATGCCTAAAAACAGGAATGGTTACAATAAACAGCATGGTGAAATCTGAACCCGCATTGCCATTTGGAGGAGTGAAAGCTTCAGGTTATGGCAGGGAATTATCTGAGTTCGGGATCAGGGAGTTTGTAAATATTAAGACGGTAAGTTTTTATTGAGCGAAGAGTGACCTCCAAGGTTTTTAAGACCTTGGAGGTGATTCATTCGATTTTACATAGTTTTTTTCTGGTTTCAATCATTTAGCCATTTTGGGAATAATATGCTTAGTTTACTCTGAAAATAGGGGCTCAATTATGCCGAAATTTGCTATGTAAATAGTTGAAAGCATATTATAATTAATACTCAATTATTAAAATTTGTATCCAATACCCGCATTTAGTAATCCTGCGAATTCCCATGTAAAACCTTTAAAATATTTACTTAACAATTTTTTTTCTTTCCCTAATATAAAAGAAGTGCCAAAACCGATTTTTTGGGTCAAGTAAAAGGATTTATAAATTTTTGCTTTGAAACCAACTCCAACGCATTGTTCAATCCAATAAAAAGGTCCGAAATATTCAATAGCTTCTTTATATAAAACATCGCCATTTAAATCATATCCTATTGGAATAAACATTCTATTCCTTGTAGTTGAATATGTTGCTTGCACATCATAAAAAATAAATGGTTTAATGCAGTCGAGATTCGTAAATATGGTTCGATGATAAAATCCTTCAATTCCAAAATAGTGAATCGGTTTTGTAGCATATAGTCTTTTGAGATAAACATTCATTTGATCGTCGTTATGAGCAAGTTTATTAATATTATACCTGAGTCCTAAACCAAATTCATTCTTATTTTTAAAATTCCGGGAAGTTGCAAGGACAATATTTCGTCCTGAATGTGTTGAATTAAAAGTTAAATTTAATCCAAGCTGTGCATTACATGGAATGTAACACGCAGCAATAAAAAACATAATTAAATATTTAAGTAAGCTATTTATTGTTTTCAATTTATCTCGGATTTGAGAAAAAGTTAATCCACATTCTGTTTTAATAATGGTCACTAACGATAGCGGAATGAATAGTTACCGAAGATCGGCTACTATTCTGCCAGCTATTTCGGTTTTGAGATTTCACTTTAATTCTTGAATCAACTTTCATTTGGGGCAATTATTTATGCCGGCATGTTAAGGCACGTTTAATATATAATTTCCCAAGCTAACATGACACTTGTTCTCATCTCGATCTCAACTGGAGTTAAAGTGTTGATGTCAGCTTTAATTACTTCTGACATTAGTTGTACGGAACTAATTAAATTATAATTTGATCGAGTAAAATCTCTTACCATTTGCGGATCTCCATATTGAATTTTACTAATACGACCAAGTTTAACATTTAAATTTTCTGCTAGTATCTCAGCTTTTGATGTTGCATCTTGGACAGCTAGTTCAATTAATTTCTCCTTGATATTTTCAATTTGATTCTCAGATAATTCAAAATTTATTCTAAAATTAGATTTGAAATTGCTTTTAATAAGTTCAAATATTTTACTTGCATTAGGATCACTAACATTAGTTTTAATAGATAATGGTATATGTGCACGATAACCTATAAAAATCTGCTGGCCACTCCTACTATCATGTCTATTTTCTACACTAATGGAATAATTTATAGTCTTTACAAGTTCTTCTTCAAGATCATTTTCAATAAATTGGGATTTTACTGATTCAATTTTTTGAAGAGCTAAGTTTGCACATTGTTCAAAATTTGTGTCCAGTACAGTAAACTCAATAAAAAATGCAACTAATTCAGGAGTCTGTTTAACTGAAGATTGCCCCTGGATTACGACAGTCTCACAAAATGGATCCTGTGAAAATGAGAATACTGTAAACAGAATAAATGACATTAGTAAGATTAGTTTTTTCATTGGTGTATGTTTATTAAATGTGCCTTAACGTTTTGCAAATATGGGTAGGCTGGGATTACCGAGCCACTCACTTGCCAGACAGTTGTTATGTTCATTTTGTGTAATCACTTTCAAATTATCACTTCTGCCCAGCTTACCTATATTTGCTGTTAGGTTTAGTTGGTTTTTTATTCAGCTCTAAAGATCATTTCAATATTTGAATTGGTT
>JBGPAO010000213.1:0-6170 GCA_041480755.1 Bacteroidia bacterium | reverse complement strand
TAACAATGGTCCCAATAGCTACCAGTGACACAACGCTATTTTTTTTCCTATAAATAATGCAACGATATTTTATGCTTCTTAAGCTTCGTCTATTGATTTTTCCTAATTTTGTCACTTTCACAACTATATCATTTGAAGCGAATTCTGATCAATATATTAAAGCGCAGAGACGAAATTGCAAGATTCAGTCTTTTCATTATTGCTGGAATAATCCTTGTTTTTCTGTTCCCATGGGAAGGAAAATTCCGTTATGAATTCCAGAAAGGTAAGCCCTGGCAGCATGATGAATATATAGCCCCTTTTGATTTTCCTATATATAAACATGATCTCGAAATTAAATCTGAAAGGGACAGTCTTTTAAAGAATTTTAAGCCATATTTCAGGTATCAGGAAGATGTGGTACAGACCCAGGCTGAACGTTTTAAATCCTCTTTTGTTAAAGCCTGGACTGATCTGATCAAAGCAGGCTCTGATTCACCTGAAAAGGGATATACTATCCGTACAGATACAGTTAAAAGAAGGCAATACCTCACGAATGCGGCCAATCTTATCAATTTCGTTTATTCCAAAGGTATTGTGCAAAGTGATGAGATTCTTAACCGTGTTAATAATCCTGACCTTACGATTATGATAATTAAGGACCAGGTTGCCGAAGAGCGCAGTCTTTCGGAGGTTTTTACGCAAAAAACGGCATATGAGTATGTCCTGAGAGAAGTTAACAGGATAGCAGACAGTATACCTGACCGTATAGACAGACTATTTTTCCGCAATTTAAATATTAATGAATTTCTTATCCCAAATCTGACTTACGACGACGAAACTTCAAACAGGGTTCGGGAAGAGATGATCAGCAAGCTTTCTCTTACTAAAGGTATGGTGGAATCAGGAGAAAGAATAATCTCACGGGGAGAGATGGTCACTGACGAGAAATTCAGAATCCTGGAATCTCTAAAAAGAGAATATGAGACAAAACTTGGACTATCAGACAGGCTGAATATCTCAACTCTTGGGAAATTAATGCTTGGGCTTATTGCCATGATTGCACTCTACCTGTTTCTGTACAACTTCAGGAGAACTATTCTTCAGGAGTTCCGGAACTCAGCCTTTATCTTGTTATTAATCCTGCTCATAGCGACAATTGCAAGCCTGACTCTCCAACAAGACGTTTTAAGTATTTATATTCTGCCTTTTGCTATCGTCCCAATCATGATCAGGACATTTTTTGATTCACGGCTTGCTTTGTTTGTACATCTGTTAACAGTGCTTGTAATTGGTTTCTGGGCACCAAATAGTTTTGAATTTGTTTTCCTTAACATAATAGCTGGAATTGCAGCCATATTCAGCCTTACTAATTCATACCGCAGAGGTATTTTATTCCAGACCGCTGTTTCTATTGCTATAATTTATTCAGCAGTTTATTTTGCATTTTCTGTAATCCAGGAAGGAAACCTGAGGACTATAGATTACAGGCCATTTTTATGGTTTGCTGGCAATGGATTGCTGATATTGACCTCTTATCCTTTGATTTTTATTTTCGAAAAAACTTTTGGGTTTATATCTGAATCTACTCTGTTTGAACTGTCTGACTCAAATCAGCCATTATTGAGAAAACTTTCTGAAAAAGCACCGGGCACTTTTCAGCATAGTTTGCAGGTAGCAAATCTTGCAGAAGAAGTGATCTATGAAATAGGGGGTAATTCATTGCTTGTGAGAACCGGTGCATTGTACCATGATATCGGGAAAATGACAAATCCTTTATTCTTTATTGAGAACCAGACAGGAGATTTTAATCCTCATGATGAGCTTGAATTTGAAAAAAGTGCTGAAATAATAATCGGACATGTTATAAAAGGAGTTGAAATTGCAAGGAAATATAAACTGCCGGAATCCATTGTTGATTTTATCAGGACACATCATGGTACGACATTGGTCCAGTATTTTTATCGTTCTTTTCTGAAAACACACCCTTCGCAGGAAGCTGATATGAGCCGGTTCTCATATCCGGGTCCAAAACCGTTCAGTCGTGAAACTGCAATTGTTATGATGGCAGATTCAGTCGAAGCTTCATCAAGAAGCCTCAAAGTGAAAAATGAAGAAAGTCTGAAAGAACTTGTCAATTTTATTATAAATGAACAGATCAGACTTGGCCAGTTTGATGATGCCCAGATTACTTTCATGGAGATCACCAGGATAAAAGAAATACTGATTTCAAAGCTGATCAATATTCATCATGTCAGGATTGAATATCCACATTAGAAGAAATGTCTCAAATGTCTCAAAACGAATTAGCATGGAGCATGGAGCATGGTGAAAGAGGAATGGAATTTAAAGTCTCGGATCAATCAAAGGAAAGATCTTTAAAGCCGCGTGTCAATAACTTCTAAATCAGGATGTTGAGATGGATCAAATCGAAATGTTCCCGGAGATGTTTTAAATTTTGACTGATAAGTTTTAATGGTGAAGGTGTGGTTAACTCCCTGTTTGCCTTTTGTTCCCACGGAATATAAATGATAGTTATCCTTCCGGATAAGAAGTGTAATGGTATGAAAGCTTTTATTAAGATCAAAGGGGAAAAGGTCGACCTGATAATAATCAATGCCGAGGTAGTTCAATTCGCCTGTTAACCTGTATTTGAAGCTGCTATCATAGAAGGAAAATAACTTTTCCGGATTGGTGAGAAAGAATTCATCATTTTCAGTTGAATTGTCAGGTTCGCTAATATAGACTTCATCTTCCGAAATAAGGTAGTTCCATATTGATTTACCATCGCAGTATATCTCAGAATCTCTGAAAATCAGCCGGTACTGGTTTCCATCAAGAATTAATTCACCAGTTTCTGTAAAGGTTTTATTATCGACAAGAGATTCATAAATGTATTCGAATTCTATCCTGACAGGATAATCTGATTCTGCTTTCCTTGTAAATTTATCCAGTACCTCTTTTGCAGCAGGATCTTGCTGCGAAAAGATTGACAGACTGACAGATATGGTTAATATAAGCAGAGAAATAAAAGATTTCATATTCTTACAGGTTTTCCTCCTGCCTGTTCATATTCAAAATCTGTTCCAATGTATTAAGATCTTTAATTAAAACCTGCCTGGCTTTGCTTCCTTCGTACGGCCCTACTATTCCTGCAGCCTCCAGCTGGTCAATGAGCCTGCCTGCGCGGTTATAACCGACAGAAAATTTTCTTTGAAGCAGGGAAGTTGATCCTTGCTGGTACTCTACAATAAGCCTTGCAGCTTTATCAAACAGCTCGTCTTTTCCTTCAGGATTAAAATCCTCGGTTTCGACAACTGATTCGTCTTCGACCTCGGGGAGAAGATGAGCAGAAGGATAAGATTGCTGAGAATGAACGTAATCAGTTATCCTTTCAATCTCCGGTGTATCAATGAACGCGCATTGCAGCCTGAGAAGGTCGCTTCCGGTGGATATGAGCATATCACCCCTTCCAACCAGCTGATTTGCACCCGGACTGTCCAGTATCGTCCTGGAATCCATCATAGAGATGACCCTGAAGGCAAGCCTGGCCGGGAAATTAGCTTTTATGGCTCCTGTAATTATGTTAACGCTTGGTCTTTGGGTAGCAATGATCAGGTGAATCCCGATGGCTCTTGCAAGCTGTGCAAGACGTGCCAGTGGCATTTCAATTTCCCGTCCAGCTGTCATAATCAGGTCGGCAAATTCATCAACAATAAGTATTATATACGGTAAATAATGATGGCCTTCCCTTGGATTCAGACGGCGTGTTATAAACTTCGCATTATATTCCTTGATGTCCCTTACTTTTGCACTTCTCATTAAATTATAGCGGTCTTCCATTTCAGAGATCAGTGAATGGAGCGTTCTGACAACCTGGTGTATATCTGTAATAATTGGTTCTTCAGCATCAGGAAGCTTGGCCAGGAAATGTTTTTCGATCTTATTATATAATGAAAGTTCGACCTTCTTGGGATCCACAAGTACGAATTTAACCTGTGAGGGGTGTTTTTTGTAAATGATAGAGGTAATTATAGCATTAAGTCCAACGGATTTCCCCTGGCCGGTGGCACCTGCAATCAGCAGATGAGGCATTTTGGTCAGATCAAGGACATAAGTTTCATTTGATATAGTCTTTCCAAGGCCGATTGCCAGTTCAAACTTCGATTCCTGAAATGTCCTTGAACCAATAATTGACCTCATTGATACTATTTCAGGTTTGCTGTTCGGAACCTCAATTCCTATAGTGCCTCTGCCGGGAATAGGAGCGATTATCCTTATTCCGAGGGCAGAAAGACTGAGCGCGATATCGTCTTCAAGATTTTTGATTTTTGAAATACGGACACCAGGTGCTGGTACAATTTCGTACAAAGTGACTGTAGGACCTATCGTGGCCTTGATTTTGTCTATCTGTATTTTATAGTTGCCGAGGGTTTCAACTATATTGTTTTTATTGCTGATCAGCTCTTCTTCACTGACGACGGAGTTAGCTGATTTGTAATCAGTTAATAAATCAATTGGTGGCAATCTGTAATTGGAAAGCTCCAGGGTGGGATCGAAATTCTCAAGTTTTACTCCATCCAGCTTTCCGGTAAATGCATCTGTATCCTTCTTTTGTTCTACTGTCATTTCTATGCCATTACTCCCTGACAGTACATGCTCAGAATTGTCAGGCTGAGTCTCTTTATTTAAGTCCCTCGTCTTAAAAGTCAGTAAATCATCAGGTTTACTAACTTGCTCAACGAGTAATGTATCAGACTTTTGCTTCACTATTTCCTGGTCTTTGTCACCGAAAACACTTTCTTCAATATCAGTTCTTTTCTCAAACTGCTTTTTAAACATGGATTTTATCCAGTCAAGCGACCTTGCAGAAGTAAGAATTGTAAATGCGAGAAGTATAACTATAAGAAGAAATGCTGTTCCTGCTGATCCAAGAAATGAAACAAGCCATCTGCTTAGAAAATATCCGTGTCCGCCTCCAAGACCGCTGCCAAGAAATCCATTTGTATCTCCAAAAAGGAAACCAAAAACCACTGAAAAAATAATTGTTGCTGTCAGTCCTGCCCAAACAGTTTTACCAAGCGATATCAGCCGGATTCGCAACAGACGGAAACCGGCTACGAGGATTATAAATGGGAGACAAAAAGAAGAGATACCAAACCATTTATTTATGAAAAGATTGGATAACCAGGCGCCAAATTTGCCGCCCCAGTTTTCCACCGTCACATCCGGACCTGAAAACACAGATGACCAGTCGAAACTCTGGTCAATTTCCCATGTAAAAAAGAAAGAGCTGAATACGATAAAAGTATACAGTGAGAATAGAATAATGAACACACCAAGGATAGTCTTTATCCTGTCATCCCTTTTATGCGACTTTGTATTTTTGTCCTGTTTATTTCCCCTGGATGTCATCAGACTGATTAAATATTAATCTAGAAGAGCATTCATAATATCCTCCAGTTCATTCTTATTGATTTCCATGTAATTCCTGGGCAAGATAAACTCCTTATCAGGGATATTCCCCCGCAAATACTTTTCAGCAACCATAATCACACTTGTTCCTCCCAGTGTAGCAGTGAATTCCATCAGTATTCCGGGAATTTCTTTATATGGACTGACAGCATTAGGCTCATCAAAATTGATCTCAGTTGTATAATAAATCGCAAAGCTTTTCCTGTCAGTTCCAGGAAAAGAAACAATTGCTTCATTACATGTGTAATCAATTATCTTCTTCGTACTGTCGGTAAATTCTATTTCCATTCCATCAAATCCTGTAAAGCAGCATGGCGGTTCTTTCTTTTTCCCCCTGTAGACATATTTTTTATCAATAAACTTCAGCAGTGTTGTATTGGTCATTTCATCAAGATTTGAAATATTCACAAGGCTGAAGAAACCAAGGGCGCCTTCAATGCTGTTTTTAACCATGCCTTCTTTAAAACGGGATTCCATTTTATGAGGCAATATACCAGAAGAATAATTGCCGACTGATTCTTCCAGGTAATTTATGTTGTATACAATAAGCCCCTCCTCTGGTGCTATATCAGCAGATCTTTTTTTACAAGAAAGATTTATCAACAGAACCAGGCAAAATACTAAATATCTGGATGAAAGGAATCTCAACGGGTATAATAGATTAAGAAAACTTGTAAATATAGCAACATAATTTTATTATTGTAATAACGCAATTG
>JBGPAO010000212.1:0-6192 GCA_041480755.1 Bacteroidia bacterium | reverse complement strand
CCAATGTATAACACAACCAAACAGGAAACCTTTGAGTTTTGGAGAACCATTGCCCAGCATTTCATCGGGAATAATACGGTAGCCTTTTATGAGATTTTTAATGAACCAACTATTTACAGGGGACAACTGGGAACGATGAGCTGGACTGAGTGGAAGGATATAAATGAAAAAATCATAAACCTGATAAAATCATTTGATACTGAAAAAATCCCTCTGGTTGCCGGGTTTGACTGGGCATATGATCTCACACCCCTTCATGATGATCCGATTAATGCAGAAGGAATAGGGTATGTAACTCATCCATATGAGTTTAAACGTTCCCAGCCATGGGAACCAAAATGGGAAGAAAACTTTGGTTTTGCAGCGGAAAAATATCCCATCGTGGCAACTGAATTTGGTTTTGGGCTTCGTCAGGACCAAACCATTACTGAAGACCATTATGCCAACCGGATATTAAAGTACCTTGAAGGGAAAGGTATCAGCTGGGTATGTTGGGTATTTGATCCTGAATGGGGACCGCGTTTGTTAAAATCATGGGACACTTACGAACTCACCGAAAGCGGCGAATTTTTTAAAAAAGCCATGAAGGGGGAACTTGATTTCCAGAAGAAGGATTAAAAACTTTAAACTTTAAAACGTACTATGAAATTTACAACATTTTTCAAAATTGCGATTAGCCTGATATTAGTCGTGGGTACAGCGGATTTATTGAAGGCTGGGGATCCGGTAAATCCTAATGCTACACCTGAAGCCAGGGCTTTACTCGATTTATTTTACCGGATTTCAGGTAAATATACACTTACAGGCCAGCATAATTATCCGAATACCAAAGACAGGAACACCAGGTTTGCAGCTGAATATATCGGACAGACACCTGCGATCTGGAGCACAGATATGGGTTTTGCTGAAGATGGCAATTCCGATTCATACCTGGCAAGACCCGATATAGTAAAGGAAGCAATCAGACAGCATAATAAAGGATCTATTGTTACAATCTGCTGGCATGCAGTTCCTCCAACAGCTGATGAACCGGTTACATTCCAGCCACGGGGCAAGGTAGCTCCGGATTCACTGGCAAGTGTCCAGGGACAACTGCTGGATGAACAGTTCAAAGAGGTCTTAACTCCTGGGACAAGATTGTATAAACGATGGGCTGCACAGGTAGATTCTATAGCTGTTTACCTTAAAAAACTCCAGGAAGCCAATGTGCCGGTTCTGTGGAGACCATACCATGAAATGAATGGCGACTGGTTCTGGTGGGGCGGACGTGTCGGTAAAAACAGTACTGCTGATTTATACCGGCAATTATATGATCGGATGGTTAATTATCATAAATTAAATAACCTTGTCTGGATCTGGAGTGTTGACAGGCCAAGCACTCCAATACGGAAATTCTCGAATTTTTATCCGGGTAATAATTATCTGGATATTCTTGCACTGGATGTCTATGGCAGTGATTTCAACCAGGCATACTATGATAGTTTAATAGTATTATCGAAAGGCAAACCGATAGTGCTGGGTGAAGTTGGCAACCCGCCAACCCTCGACATACTGGATAATCAGCCTAACTGGGGATACTGGGTAATCTGGGCCGGTATGGTAAGAAATCTGACTAAAAAACAACACCAGGAACTTGTGAATGATCCAAGAATGCTGAGCCAGGAAGATCCAGCCTATTGGGAAGTTATGGCGCCATTCAGGAAGGCATGTGGATTGGCATTATTACCATTAAAAGATAAGTACCCGGTTAGTTTTTCGGGACATTGGTTGTTCAATGAAGAAAAAAGCGAGGTGGGAAATCGCGGGGTGGGGAATGTGCCTTATGAAATGGATATTGAACAGGCTGATGAAATACTATATGTTAAAAAAGTAATGATCGTTGAATGGGACGATGACAGGATTACAAATGAAGAGATCTTACTTGATGGTACGGAGATGCAATCGGAATTTTTCAATTCACCACGCATTTCAAAAGCCAGCTGGAATGAAGCAAACCAATCTGTCATAATCAGTTCTACTGTGAAATTTGAACGCGGAGGACGCAGTATTGAGATGAAAAGCAATGAAGAATGGAGTCTTCAGGAAGGAGGCAGAATTTTAAAGATCATAAAGACATCCACAGGATTCAGGGGTGAAAATGTAACTGTATCGCTATTATATGAGAAAAAATAATTGAATCAGAAATTTCTGACGGAATTGACAAAAACCGGCATACATGGAAAGTGTTTCATGTATGCCGGTTTTTTAAAGTGCTCTGGGTGAACTGGAATGCCTTCTTCTGTTATTATGATATTGTTGCCTTTGTAGATTATTACCTGGGTGATGGTATTAATGGTTCTCATATTACCAAACTGCTTAAAGAACAAAGCAGTGATGTGATGGTAATCCTGTTTTCACAATCACGGGCTGTCGGACAAAGGCCAAACCTGGCTAAATATGACTATTTCGTGGTTAAGGATTCGTCAGCACTTTCTCTGTGCTGCCTCTACCTTGAGCAGTTTGTTGATAATAAATTTATGTAGCTTTGCGGATTATTAATCCTCCCAAACTGGCTGTGAAGAAGCTCTCAATACAGATAAAAATAGGATTATTAATGATGCTTGCAGTCTTGCTGCTTCTGGCAACCGGTTATTTGTCCTACCGAAATCTCTCTTCTATTGTTTCTTCAATCCCTGTTGATATGAAGCCGGAACAGATACTGTTAAATATCAGGGAAATTTCAACGGATCTTGAGGAGGCAGAAAACAGTGTTCGTTTTTATATGATTACCAATGATACCCTGGATCTTCAGCCTTACTATATTGTTATAAATAATATTGATGAAAAAGTGAGCAGGTTGCGTTCGGAATGTCTTATTGATTCAGGACTTCTTAATCAGGTAGATACCATAAGTAAACTCATTGAGGAAAATATCGTAAACTGGACTGAATTGTTATATCTGAGCCAAAATGACAGGGTCGTTGAATATTTGAAGAAATTATCCGACCAGCTTATCAATGTTCCGGAAAATGAAAGAAATGCCGGGAAGGGTATACTGAAACGGGTTTTCAGCAGAAATAAAAAAAGCCAGTTAGATGACCAGTTAATTGCAACCGACCTGCAGAAGATAGAACAACAGGACAGTATAACGAAAGAAAAATTGATGATAAGGGAGTCACAAGTGGCAGTTACTGGAAGCGAGATCAGGGAAAGGTTTTACGTGCTGATCTCCAAAATGGAGAGCGATATTTCAAAGCTTATTGAAGCGAAGGCTTCCGCTGCAAATCTCCTGGCAGAAAAAACATATCGCTGGCTTGCTATGTTTTCTATTGCTGGTACACTGCTGTCAATACTGGTTTTATTTCTTGTTGTCCGTTATGTAAGGAAAACACATGCTTACCAGATTGCACTTGAGAGTTCCAAAGAGGAAGCTGAGAAACTGGCCAGGACCAAGGAAATCTTCATGGCAAATATGAGTCATGAGATCCGCACACCGGTCACGGCAATCACTGGATTTACAGAACAGTTATTGCACGAACCTTTTGATGAAAATACCACCAGGTTACTTAAGATTATAAAATCATCCTCAGATCATCTGGCGAAAATAATTGACGATATCCTTGATTTTTCGAAATTGGAGAGTGAAAAACTGGTTCTGGAGAAAGTACATTTCAATATCAGGAATGTTGTAGAAGATGTCTATACAATGTTTGACAGGCAGGCACAACGCAATAACACAAAGTTGAGCTATTCATTTAGTCCGGATATTCCCCAGGTATTATTAGGCGATCCTTACCGGCTTAAACAAATAATGATGAATCTGATAAGCAATGCAGTCAAATTTACCAGGGATGGGGAAGTCCAATTTAATATCCGGAGCATAAATAAGCAATCGAAAGATGAGAAACGGGCAGGAGAAATTGAGCTTATAATGGAATTTATTGATACCGGGATTGGTATTGACGAGAGTAAAATAAATTCAGTTTTTGAAGATTTTACCCAGGGAGAGGTCAGCACGGCACGAAAATATGGCGGAACAGGACTGGGATTGTCTATCGTAAAAAAACTTATAGATCTGCATAATGGCAGTATTGAATGCAGGAGCAGAAAGAATCATGGTACAACTATAACCTGCCGGATCCCTTATATGGCAGGAGATGAAAAACAAGTTAAAAGAGATATTGAACCACCTCTTTCGGTACCTGAAGAAATTAAGAAGCTGAAGATTCTGATTGTAGATGACGAGGAATATAACCGCCTGCTATTCAAAACGATTCTTGACAGGTGGAAAGTCAAATATGAAGTAGCTCATAGTGGAGTGGAAGCTATTGAAATGATTAAATCCGGTCACTATAATTTGCTTTTTATGGATGTCCGGATGCCAGGGCTTGACGGATTCCGGATAACTCAATTTATCCGTAATGAATTAAAAATTAAAAGTTCTGAAATGCCAGTGATTTGTATTTCAGCTGTTTCCATAAATACTGACTGGCAAAAATACAAAGAATCAGGGATGGACGCCTATCTTCCAAAACCTTTTACAGAGGAAGTTCTGATGTCAACAATCCTTTCAGTGATAAGAGGTGACACATCACCTGAATCAGAGGATATCAGCAGTGAGGAAGAAAGCAAATCCGCAGAACCGGATCAAATAAATTTACATAACTTGTATCATATTTCAGGGGGTGATGAGCAGTTTGTAAAGCAGATGCTGGTTACTTTTATTGAATCCACAAATAAAGGATTGGATGCTATGGACAAAGCTTTAGTGTCAGGAAAGCTTGAAAATGTTGCAGACCTCGCACATAAAATGTCACCTCCCTGCAGACATATTGGTGCTAAAAGCCTTTACAGCCATTTAAAGCAGATTGAAGAAAGTGTTCAGAATAAAGCAGAGATCGAAACTCTTAGATCGCTAACCAGAGAATCAATCCGGGAATTTGAATCTCTGATTAGGATCCTGAATGAACAAATTGTGAAATTCAATTAATATTTCCGGAAATCTTTACGTTAATTAAGTAATTTTTGAGTTGCCGGACCAGAAGTTTAATCTGTTATCATACAAAATGCCTGCAAAGACTCTTAAAATTTTTGTTGTTGAAGACAGCGAATGGTATAACAAGCTCCTGGTCCATACGCTTTCCCTGAATCCGGATTATGAAATAAAGAGTTTTTTCAATGCCAGGGAATTCCTTGATTCCCTTCATGAATTGCCTGAAATAGTCACCCTTGACTACCGCCTGCCCGATTTAAGCGGGCTTGAGGTCCTTAAAAGGATCAGACATGAAAACAGCGATGTTCAGGTTATCCTGATTTCTGAGCAGGAGGATGTCGAGATGGCAATAACCTTACTGAAGCATGGGGTATATGATTATATAACAAAATCCGAGGATATCAAAGAACGTCTTCTCAACACGATTCAGAATATAAGGAACGACATAGGACTTAAGAGAGAGATTAACAGCCTTCGCAGAGAAATACAAAAAAAATACAGTTTCAGTCAGAGCATTCTGGGTGAAAGTCCCGCTATTAAAGGGATTTATGAATTGATTGAAAAGGCATTGGGTACGAATATCACAGTAATTATTTCCGGTGAAACCGGAACAGGTAAAGAACTGGTAGCTAAAGCTATCCATTACAACTCAAAACGAAAAGACAGATCATTTGTAGCAGTTAATGTGGCAGCAATTCCTTCTGAACTTATTGAGAGTGAACTGTTTGGACATGAAAAAGGTTCATTTACCGGTGCAATTGCCAGACGTACAGGTCGTTTTGAGGAAGCTGATGGTGGCACATTATTTTTAGATGAAATAGGTGATATGCAGCTTAATATGCAGGCTAAATTATTAAGGGTTTTTCAGGAGAAAGAAATTGTGCGGATAGGAAGTAATAAACCTGTGAAAACTGACTGCCGGATAATTGCAGCAACTAACAAGAATCTGAAAGAAGAAGTGAAAAAGGGAAACTTCAGGGAAGATCTTTACTACAGATTATTAGGTTTACAAATTGAATTGCCTCCTTTACGTGAACGGGCAGGTGATATTTTGATTCTGGCCAGGCATTTTATCAAGGCATTCTGCAATGAAAATGATATGCCTGTCAAGAAGCTATCTTCACAATCGCATAATAAACTTATGAAATATCATTTCCCCGGAAATGTACGGGAGCTGAAATCATTAATTGAGCTTGCTGTTACTTTATCAGCTAAAGATG
>JBGPAO010000211.1:0-6195 GCA_041480755.1 Bacteroidia bacterium | reverse complement strand
GGTCAGAAGTTGTTAGAATGCAAGTAACTGTTCAACCCCGTTCATATTGCAGATGGACTTTATTAAATGGCTAATTAAAATGGAAAAAATATCTTTCTTAACAATAATTTTATTCATAATATTCTTTTTTATAAATGACTATAATATAGTGAGTTAAATAATTTCATATTCGCCCCCTCGCCCCCTCACTCCATCCCTCAGTCCCTCCATCCTTCAGTTTCTCTTTCCCTCTTTTAGCTTTTATTCAATTGTAAACTTAATTATTTTATATATTTGTTTCATGCCTCTTACAATCAATTACAATACTTTTTATTATGATAAACAACTTTTTTAAAATGCTAAGAATATCCGGGTTACTGGTATTTTGTGTTCAGCTCGCCGGTGCCCAGGTTAATATCAGCGGTGTGGTGACATCTTCTGATGATCAGCTTCCGTTAATCGGGGTCAATGTTTTTATCCAAGGTGAAACCAGGGGTGCAGTTACTGATAACAATGGCTATTATTTCCTGCGGATTGATTCCCGAAGCGATACCATTGTATTTTCCTATGTTGGTTATCAGGAACAGAAAGCGGTAGCCGGTACAAATGATGTCCTGAATATTGTTCTTGAACCTGAGGTAAGGCAGCTGGAAGAACTCGTGGTGATGGCTTATTCAGAGAAGTCTAAAACCGAGATTTCAAGCTCTGTAATATCTCTGTCGGCCGATCAAATCAATGATGTGACAGCAGCAAACATCGAAGATATGCTTATCGGTAAAGCGGCCGGAGTACATATTGAGAGTGCATCCGGCCAGCCGGGTGAAGCAGCACAGATCAGGATCAGAGGAGTGGGTTCCGCCTTTTCCCCCCAAATGCCACTGATCGTGGTGGATGGTATTATTGGCGGAAGTTATAATCCTAACGACATCGAAAGTGTTACAATCCTGAAAGATGCCGGAGCTACCGGTCTGTACGGATCGAAAGCAGCTTCAGGGGTGATTATTATCACTACAAAACAGGGAAAAAAGGGTAAAACCCAGTTTAACTTTAAAGCGGTATATGGTTTAAAAACGCCGGAGACAGGTAAGTTTGAAGTTATGAATGGTGAAGAGCTATGGTATTATCATAAACAGGTATTTGATCCGGCAGTATTTGCAGCAGTGAGACCTTCATATCTGAAAACATTGAATTTTGACTGGATTGACCATTCATTCACAAATGCAAATATCGGGAATTATTATTTCTCTGTAAGCGGGGGCAGGGATAAGGTAACCTATCACATTTCTGCAGACTACCTTGCTGATGAAGGAACAGCAATCAATTCCGATTTTAAGAGAATAAATCTAGTGTCGAGAATGACTATGGAGCTGACAAAACGTGTTACCCTTGAAACTAAGATCAGCGGTACAAGTTCTAAAAGTCTCTCTCCATACTGGACCTATACTGAAATGCCGTTCAGGATGATCCCATGGGACTATCCATATGATTCTTTAGGTCAGCCCATCAGGGATGTAAGCAGCTGGTATTCTAATACTTCAAGTAATATCTTTCACTCGAGTAAATATAATACCTATGGCGGATCCGGATCCGGGGCAGGAGCGGATGTCCGTTTAGATATAAGGATTTTCGACTGGCTGAACTTCAACAGTCTTAACAGTGTCGGAATGGGATATGGGAAATATGAGGAGGTGGAATCACCGCTTACTGTTGAGGGTGCCTCTTCCAATGGCGTAGTTCGTAACTATCTGAGCTACAGCACCTCATTCGGGACTATCAACCTGCTGAAGTTTAACCGTACATTTGGAAAACATGTTGTAAGCGGACTCATTGGAATGGAAGGTGGAACCTATTTCGAGGAATTTGATGTCGGAGGTTTTGGCCAGGGTATTTTCCCCAACCAGGATATACTTTCTGTTGCAGGCAAAGGAATTCCTTCTGGCAATAAGAGAGAAAACAACAGTATTTCCTTTCTGACACAATTCAATTATAACCTCTTATCAAAGTATTTTGTGACAGCTTCCTTCCGCCGTGATGGATCCTCAAAGTTTGCACCTGAAAATAAATACGGTAATTTCTATACCGTTGCAGCTTCCTGGTTGATCAGCAATGAGGAATTCCTTGATATTCCTTCACTGAACCTCCTGAAACTTCGAGCCAGTTGGGGGGCTGTCGGTAACGAAACATTCCCTGATAATACTTTCTATCCGTATTTCACTTCGTATTCTTTTATTTATAAATACAATAATCAAAGTGCCGCATACCCCGCCAACATGGGGAATGCTTTTTTGTCATGGGAAACAAGCTATCCGTTCAATATGGGAATCGATTATGGGATGTTTGACAGGTTTGAGGTCAATATCGACATGTACAATACCGTGACTAAAGATCTTTTATTTCAGGATCCCACCGCTTATTCCAAAGGATTCAAATTCCAGTGGAAAAATGTCGGGGAAATCAGGAACAGGGGGATTGAGTTATCTGCCCAGGGTGATATAATAAGGACATCAACCCTGGTATGGAATGTTCAACTTAACATTAGTACAAATAAAAATACATTGTTAAAACTTTCAGATAAGGATGTTAATCAGATAGAATTGAACGCTAATGATATATACCAGGTGTTAATGGTAGATAAAGAAGCATTCATGTGGTATATGCCTAAATGGCTGGGTGTCGATCCCGATAATGGAGATCCCCTCTGGGAAAATATAATCTATGATGAGAACACCGGCGAGGAAATTGACCGTGTAGCCACGAATAGTTATTCAGAGGCTGATTTCCAGCCTGTAGGATCACCTTTCCCGGATTTTAACGGGGGATTCGGAACACTCCTGTCATGGAAAGGACTCCGTTTTAATGCCAGCTTCAATTATGTATATGGAAATGAAATATACAATGCAACAAGGAAAGAGATAGATAATGATGGTGCCAACAATAATCTGGTAGCCATGAAGCTGAAGAAGGGCTGGTCGAGATGGGAGAATCCCGGTGATAACGCTACACATCCAAAACCGACACTCGGTGGTAATAAGAACTCCTACGAGCACTCTTCCAGGTTCCTGGAAGATGGCAGTTACCTCAGACTCAGAAATATAAAGCTAAGTTATTCCCTGCCTAAAAACTGGATCAGCAAGATACTGATGAATGAGGTCATCGTCAGCCTTTCGGCGGATAATCTTTTTACCTGGACTAATTATTCAGGCATGGATCCGGATGTTCCACTGTACAGAACAGGCACATGGAACCTTCCCGGATTATCTTATTTTAAATATCCAATCAGCAAACAGTACCTTGTCGGTATTGAAATTAATTTTTAAATCAATGGTTATGAAAAATATATTAAGATTAATATCAGTGTTTATTTTAGAAATAGCACTGATTGCCAGCTGCGAACTTGACCTGGCTCCGTATGACAGCCTGACCGTTGAGAACCTGTCGCTAAGCGACCAGGGTATTGAAAGCCTGGCGAATGGTTGTCTGATGATGATGAAAGAGAACCTGTCTTACAGTCAGGGGCAGGAACCGGATCCCCGCGACAGGTATGTAAGGCACCTTAACCAGTTGACCGAGTTCCCGAGTGATAATCTGATGATCGTGAAAAGTACCACTGACAATCTCTGGTATTCGTTTAATATGCAACACATCCCCGGACAGTTGAACACTACATACATCTGGTTTATAGGTTATAAGATAATTCTGAATGCAAACAATATAATAGAAGGTGTAGATCTGAATGAAAACACCAGCGACAGGGTTAAACATCTTCTGGGTGAAGCATATTATTACAGGGCGATGGTTCATTTCGACCTGGCTCGCATATTCTCAACTCCACCTTCACATGGATTGGATAAACCGGGGATCATAATCAGGACAGGGACATCGGAGGAGGACAACAAAGCCCGTGCTACCGTTGGGGAAACTTATGACCAGATTATTTCCGATCTCAAAAAAGCCGCCGACCTGATGACAACCAGGGAAAGCAATCCTTCAGAAGCCATGAAGTATGGATCCAAATGGTCTGCCCTTGCACTTTTAAGCCGGGCTTATCTCTATATGGAGGAATGGGATTCGGCCGTTTCTTATGCCAATAAATTTATCCCTGACAATCCTGATTATGAAAGTCAGAGTCCATTTGAACTTGAAACCAGGGGAAACTACGTTAATTCATTCTGGAATTCGACTCAGTCGTCAGAAGCGATTTTCATATTTTACTTCACACCGGAGGAACAGCATGGTGAAGCATCAATTGGTTCCATGTACAATGCAGGTCCTACAGGAACTGAAGGATGGGGTGAAATATTCCCATCCAAATCTTTAAGGGATCTGCTTGCAACTTATCGCCATGATGTCAGGAATGAACTGATCGATACCGTTTTTAAGGATGACGGTGTGACGATAAAGAATTATCAGACTACCCTGTATCCAACATTCTACATCAATAAATTCTCAAACCAGGATGGTATTGTTCCATTGGCATCTCCACAGTATATAAGGCTTTCGGAAATGTACCTGAACCGTGCTGAAGCATATGCGCATATGGGCGGACATGATAACGAAGCACTGGCTGATGTGAATACAATAAGACAGCGGGCGGGACTTTCAGGAGCTGAACTCGTGACAACAGGAAACCTGGCCTCACATGGCTATTCAAGTGTTCTGGATGCTGTGCTAAATGAACGGAGACTTGAACTTGCCTATGAAGGATTCAGGAGGGATGATTTGCTCAGGAATAAGATCGACCTTGACAGGAGTTTCCCGTCTGCACAGAATCCGACAGAAGGAACGGACATACTGCCATGGGATGCTCCCAGGCAGATATATTTTATTCCACAGGCAGAGATAATAAATAATACTTCCTGTGATCAAAATCCATGATTGTGTGCCGGAGAATTCAAGTTTTTATGATCCGGGTGGACTAACCATAATGAGATTCAAATCACCACTATTGAAGAATTAATAGAAATTAAGTACCTAAATATTTCAAGATCCACAATAGGAGTATTCAAAACCGTCCATTAGGAGACAAAAGAAAAGGATACGCTCGGCAAGTTTCTCAACATGCATCATTTCTTCTATGGCCGTATGATTGAAAAGATTTGAAAATAAATCCTAACCCAAATCGTCGCAATGGAAATGAAAATACATGTACTGGTGAACAGCACTTAATTCATCGGCAATGGCCTTGTTCAATAACTCTATACTTTTTTCTTTCATTATAATTATGGTTTATTATTAAAATTCAACCCTTCTGTGTAAAATTATATAATATAAAGGCGGTCTGTGTCCAGACCACCTTTTGTGATATCACTATCGATTTTCTACTTTGTAAATATCGGATTACTGAATAAATCAAGCCAAATCAAAGCGATCTAGGTTCATTACTTTGTTCCATGCCGCAACAAAATCCTTTACAAATTTTTCCTTAGCATCTGTGCTTCCGTATACTTCGGCAAGGGCTCTAAGCTCTGAGTTTGAACCAAAGATAAGATCTGCCCGGGTTCCTGTCCATTTTATTGCACCCGTTTTGCGATCACGTCCATCAAATATCTCTTTGGTCTCAGATATTGGCATCCAAGCCGTACTCATGTCGAGCAGGTTTACAAAGAAATCGTTGGTAAGGACTTCCGGACGTTTAGTGAAAACACCATGTTTAGAGTTGTCAAAGTTTGTGTTTAACACACGCATACCGCCCACAAGAACTGTCATTTCAGGAGCAGAAAGTGTTAGCAATTGGGCTTTGTCAATCAACAACTCTTCGGTTGATATGGTGTATTTCGTTTTTAAATAGTTGCGAAACCCATCTGCTGCCGGCTCAAGCACTGCGAATGATTCCACGTCGGTTTGCTCTTGCGATGCATCCATACGACCCGGAGTGAATGGAACAGTTACAACAGAACCTGCGTCTTTTGCAGCTTTTTCAACACCGGCACAACCTGCCAATACAATAAGGTCTGCAAGAGAAACCTTTTTGCCGGTAGATTGAGTACTGTTGAATTCTTTTTGGATGGCTTCAAGTGTTTTCAATACTTTCGTCAATTGTGCAGGATTGTTAACAATCCAGGCTTTTTGAGGAGCTAGACGTATTCTGGCACCATTTGCACCACCACGTTTATCTGATCCACGGAAAGTAGAAGCAGATGCCCAGGCTGTAGATACAAGCTGAGATACGGACAGTCCGGATTTTAGTATTTTAGCTTTTAATGCTGCAATATCTTT
>JBGPAO010000210.1:0-6195 GCA_041480755.1 Bacteroidia bacterium | reverse complement strand
CCTTTTTGCCTGGCCGTGTTTACCCCTTTATTTTGTCGTTTATGTGGTCTATGGGGGGGGGGGGGGGACAACGGGGGGGGGGGGGGGGGGGGGGGGTTTGGGCAATCTGGGGTGTGGGGGGGGGGGGGGGGGGGGGGGTGGGGGGCCAAAAGAAAGAGAGAAAGAGGGAAGGAGGGAAAGAGGGAAAGAAGGAAAGAAGGACAGAGATAAAAAAAAATCCTTGCCTGAGATGAGGCAAGGATTTATTGTTTTGATATTTTTTATTATGATTTGAACTGTTCGGCTGAAAATTCCCAGTTAATAACATTCCAGAATGCTTCAATGTATTCCGGCCTTCTGTTTTGATATTTAAGGTAATAAGCATGTTCCCATACATCGATTGTCAGGATTGGAACGCCCTTGACTTCTGCGATATCCATCAGGGGATTATCCTGGTTTGGAGTTGAAGTTACAACAAGTCCTGATGGTGTCTTGACAAGCCAGGCCCAGCCGGAACCAAAACGTGTTGTAGCTGCTGATGTAAATTGTTTACGAAAATCATCGAACGATCCGAATGATTTTTTGATAGCATCAAGCAATGGACCTGTTGGCTCTCCACCACCCTTAGGTTTCATAAACTTCCAGTAAAGATTGTGGTTATAATATCCTCCGCCATTGTTTCTGATTGCAAGAGGATATTTGGAAACACTTTTCAATAATTCCTCAATACTGAGGTTTTCCATTGAAGTGCCACTTACAGCAGCATTCAGATTGTTGGTATAGGCATTGTGATGCTTTGAATGATGGATTTCCATTGTTCTGGCATCAATATAAGGTTCCAGTGCATCATAAGCATAGGAAAGGTCAGGTAACTTAAAAGCCATTGTATTAATATTTTTAGATTTAAAAGTCAATGCAAAGGTAACTAATTTAGACTAATTAAAAATAGATTAACAATTATTTAACCTGTAGAAACCATGTCTACTGTGATAAATAAATTTTCCTGTAATAGATAAATATTCATGTTGCAGATAAATTAACCAGTAATAAATTATTTAGCCTGTACTAATCTAAATCTCCGCCTGCAAACTCAGCTTTAAACTTACCTTGATTCAATGATTTATGCTGATAAAAGGAAAAAAAGAATATATTTGCAAGACTTAATCAAAACCTTACTATTTAATGAAAAATCTGTCGCTTATTTTAAACGCAGTATTGTTAGTGGCTGTTGGCGTGCTTTTCTTTTTGCACTTTACTTCCGGACCACGGGCAAAAAAATCAAAGGGATCCGATTCGCTGCACATTGCGACCGGTGTTCCTATTGTTTTTATCAATATCGATACCCTGCTGAACAATTATGATTATTATGCAGACCTGCAGAATGAAATAATGGATAAGCAGTCGGAACTGGAAGCACAGCTGAATTCAAGAACAAGAACCTATGAAAAAAATGCAAAGGATTATCAGGATAAAGTAAATAAAGGACTTGTTACAAGACGTGAAGCTGCTGAACTGGAACAATCCCTTTACCAGGAACAACAGGAGATACTACAGCTACGGGACCAGTTAGCTGCTGAACTCCAGGAGGAAGAACAGGTCAGGAACAGAAGACTTATTGAAAACATCATGGTTTTTCTGAAAGAATACAATAAGGATTACAATTATCAGTATATATTCAGCAACAGTTTTGGATCAAATATTCTTTATGCAGGCGACAGCCTGGATATAACTTACCCTGTTCTTGAAGGTATTAATAAGCAATACAAGGAACAGAAAGAAGCAAAGAAGTAATTTCGATTTCCCGATCGGTACTTTTCTTCGATAACATTCAATCCTAATTTCCCGGGGATATTGAAAAAGGCAATTTCTTTTGGGGACCAATATCTTTCAAAGCACCTTGTGACAGATAAAATCGGTGCAATCCCTAAACAAAACCTCAGGTTCATTATTGTCATACCATGTTTTTGTGAACCCGGGCTTGTTAAAACCCTTCAGTCATTATGGTCGTGCGACCGGCCCGGCTCCCCTGTTGAGATTATTGTGGTTGTAAATTCACCTGAAAATGCGGAGTCTCAAATTATCAAAGCAAACCAGGAAACAATAAAGGAAGCTGTTGAATGGGCGAATAAACATAATGACAGCGGGTTTAACTGTTTTATTCTCGATGCACCGCATTTGCCGGTAAGAGAAGCCGGTCCCGGACTTGCCCGGAAAATCGGTATGGATCAGGCAGTTATGAGATTCAATATGCTTAACCAGCCTGACGGCATTATCATTTCATTTGATGCAGATACATTGTGCAGTCCTGGTTATCTCAGGGAAATTGAAAAATGTTTTAACATGTATCCTGATACAAAGGGTTGTTCGGTATATTTTGAACATCCTCTTACCGGGAATGAATTTCCTGAAATTGTGTACAGGGCTATCGCCGAATATGAACTGCATATAAGGTATTATATAAGTGCAATTCGCCGGACAGGATTTCCGTGGGCATTTCATACCATCGGTTCATGTTTCTGTGTTAAGGCTGAGACTTATGTTGATCAGGGCGGGATGAATAAACGCAAGGCAGGGGAGGATTTCTATTTTCTTCAGAAAGTAATACCTCTTGGAAATTATCGTGAAATCAATACAACATGTGTGTTTCCTTCTCCAAGGCCATCTGACAGGGTCCCTTTTGGGACAGGTGCTGTAATTAAAAAATATATTGACGGAAAAATCAGTGAAGTGGAAACGTATAATCCGCGATCGTTTTCTCCTCTGCAGGAATTGTTCAGGGATCAGGCTGTATGGTATGGACTTTCCGCGGCAGGAATAGCAGACAAATACAAAAAACTTCCCGAAATTATCAGGGAATATTTCGGTACGGAATTTAAAACAAAGATCGAAGAGATCAACAATAATGCTTCTTCTCCCGATGCATTTGCAAAGCGATTCTATCAGTGGTTCAATATGTTCAGGATATTAAAATTCCTGAACTTTGCTCATGAAAAACATTTTTCAAGGGTTTCTGTCAGGGACGCCGCTATTGAATTTCTTGAAAATTCAGGTTGGGGTTCTTTTAAGAAAATGAGCACTGTTGAATTGCTTCAATACTTCAGGAAGCTGCAAAGGGGGGAGGGATATTAATAGTTCTCAGTTCTCGGTTCTCAGTTCTCAGTTCTCGGTTCTCGGTTCAAGATTCTCAGTTTTCAGATTAGGTTTGCTACTCGTCGACTATAACGAAGACTTCCTCGTTCTCTTTCTTCATCAGGTATTGCTCGCGTGCAAATTTCTCAAGATTTTCAGCATCAGTCCGCAGTTCATAAAGACGCGCTGAGTCATCACGGATTTTTTCGATGTAATAGATTTTCTGTTCCTCCATCACATCCAGAGCCTTTAAATATTTCTTTCTGTCAATCAGGTTATTACGATCGAAAACAAGAAGCCATACAATAAATACA
Organism: Bacteroidia bacterium; assembly: GCA_041480755.1. GTDB lineage: Bacteria > Bacteroidota > Bacteroidia > Bacteroidales > SM23-62 > LJUQ01. Next base: position 2,773 of record JBGPAO010000210.1, on the reverse strand, counting down.
AGGAGGGTAAGGATATATTTATTCCTGAAAATTCTGACTAATATTTTGAGGATACTCTTCATGCCAATCCAAAAGAATGAAAAAAAAGCCCTTATGGCCTAAAATTACGATTGATTTTATCAGGAATTGACTTTTTTTTTCAACATTTATCCCTCTGCCCTCCGCTCTCTGCTCTTAGCTCTCTGCCCTTAGCTCTTAGCTCTCTGCTCTTCGCCCTCCGCTCTCTGCTCTTCGCCCTCCGCTCTTAGCTCTCTGCTCTTAGCTCTCTGCCCTTAGCTCTTAGCTCTCTGCTCTTCGCCCTCCGCTCTCTGCTCTTCGCTCTCCTCTCTTAGCTCTCTGCCCTTAACCCTTTACCCTCCCCTTCACGCTTCACGGTTCACGCTTCACGCCTCACGGTTTTCGACTCACGACTCACCCAACTGTTATTCTTCATGGTCTGAGTAGCACTCATCTGCCGGTGGATTAAACCGTTCCTTGATAGATCTGGCGGAAACCCATCTGAGTACATTCAGGTAAGATCCAGCCTTGTCATTGGTACCGGATGCCCTGGCACCCCCGAAGGGCTGCTGTCCGACTATTGCACCCGTGGGCTTATCATTTATGTAATAATTTCCCGCGGCGTATGACAGGGTACGGGTTGCAGATTCGATAATTTGCCTGTCACTGGCAAAAAGCGCCCCGGTAAGTCCATAAACCGAAGTCTTATCAAGAATATCGAGTGTTTCTTCCCATTTATTATCATCATAAATATATACTGAAAGTATCGGCCCGAAAAGCTCTTCAGACATGGTGAAATAATAGGGGTTGGTGACCTGTATAATGGCAGGCTGGATGTAATAACCCGTTGATTTATCATAACCGCCGCCCATAATGACTTCGGCATCTTTGTCTTTCCGGGCCCGCTCGATAAATCCAACGAGTTTGTCGAATGACGGTTCATCGATAACAGCGCACATAAAATTCCGGAAATCCTCAGGGGGTCCCATTTTTAATGAATTCAGCGCATTTTCCAGGGCAGTCCTGATTTCAGGCCACAGGCTGGCAGGGAGGTAAGCCCTTGATGCGGCAGAGCATTTCTGGCCCTGGTACTCGAAAGCACCTCTTATAATTGCGGTTACCAGATGCGGAATACTGGCAGAGGAGTGAGCTATAATGAAGCCTTTTCCTCCCGTTTCTCCGACAATTCGTGGATATGTCTTGTATATTCTGATATTTGCACCAATCTTGCGCCAGATATCACCAAAAACCGCAGTTGAACCCGTATAGTGGATCCCAGCAAAATCGGGGTGATCGAGAATGACGTCACTTGTTACCGGTCCGGGTGCAAAGACCATATTAATAACACCATCCGGAAGGCCCGCCTCCATGAAGGCTTCCATGAGGACCCTGGCCGAATAAACCTGGGTTTTCGATGGTTTCCAGACGACAGTATTACCCATTATAGCCGGGGCGGATGGCAGGTTGCCCGAGATGGATGTGAAATTAAATGGTGTAAGGGCAAAAATAAACCCTTCAAGCGGCCTGTATTCAATTCGGTTCCATACATTCAATGGGGCAACCGGCTGATTATTATAGATATCTTCCATAAACTGCACATTGAATCTCAGGAAATCGATCATTTCGCATGCTGAGTCAATTTCAGCCTGGTGAACTGTTTTTGACTGGCCTATCATAGTGGCCGCATTAATTTTTGCACGATATGGACCGGATAACAGGCTGGCGGCCTTAAGAAATATGGATGCCCTGTGTTCCCATGACATGCTGTTCCAGTGTGATCTTACTTTAAGGGCCGCATCAATGGCCATTTTTACCTGGTCGGCACCGCCATTATAATAATGCCCGATCAGATGACGGAAGTTATGAGGAGGAAAAACCTCAGTCTTTTTACCTTCCCGGATGAATTTACCCCCAATAACAGACGGAATATCAACAACTTCATTATACATTCCGGCGATAGCTGATTTCAGTCCGGCACGTTCAGGGGAACCAGCCAAATATTTTTTTATCGGTTCATTCTCGATACCAGGTGTATAAAATGAATGTACTGACATGGCAGATGAAGTTTAGGTTTTGTTAGTAAATCAATGTAAAGGTATGGAATAGGGGCGTATTATTTAATGATTTTTAGCATGTTACTTTCTTTTGGGTGAGCAAAAGAAAGTATAGCAAGGGGGGGTTGGGGGCAAAACCCCCTTAAGAGGACTAAAACTCCGGACACGGCACCATATGCAATTTTCTCTTCTTGCGCGTGGTGGTGAATTCGTAGATTAGGGATATCTCATGAGATCCTCCGGTAGAGGTTAAAAGTCGGGATATCGTGAAATCATAACTGTAGCCAATGCTGAATTGTTCTATTTTATAACCCACCAGGAATGCAATTGCATCTCCCCGCTTTTCTTCATTAAATAGCGGAATACCACGGTACCAGAACCCGAATACCAGGGGATTCCTGTACCAGTAAAGTCCTAAATCCATCTGATTGATCCCGCCCTGGTTTTTGTACAGATATGCAATTGACAGTGTTTCATCAATAGGTTTGAGAAGGCGTCCTTTTCGTATGACCTGATAACCGCCATATACTGAATATTTTATATTCAGTCTGGAAACATCACCATAAAGAGAGTAATTAGGCCTTAATAGATGATCTATAGACACACCTGCCCAAAATCTGTCAGTATATGCCATTACTGATGTCGAAAAATCCACGTCAGGTTTTGATCTCTCAGAAGGGACCATGATGGTTGGGGTAATACCTGTCGGTGAAATCTGGTCT
>JBGPAO010000209.1:0-6210 GCA_041480755.1 Bacteroidia bacterium | reverse complement strand
TAAGATTTTACCTCCCCTGTATATCGACATTAAATAATCGGACGTTTTTATTTGATTTTTCAAACAGCCTATTCTATGTTACTTTCAATAAAGTATTTCTTATTTTTATATACTGATATGTCCAATTTTATCTGAAGTCAAACACTGCCTGGCATTCGGCTCTTGTTTGTTTTGTTCTTGCATAATATCTATTTTAGAACATCGAAACTTTGCTCTTAATTCTATGTAACAATTAGTCTGGATTAGGATAAAGACATACACCCGTTGACTTATCAAAAAAATACATCTTACTAATATCAAAATACAGATTTAATCTACTTCCTTTTTTTATTTCAGCATCAGGTTTTAGCCTGGAGATTATTTGTTTGTCTTGCAATTGTATAAAGGCGTACATCTCATGTCCAAGTTTTTCAATAAACTGTATTTCACAATCCAGAATTGCATAATTCTTTTCATTATCATCAATTTGTTTATAGATATTTTCCGGGCGGATGCCAAGAACTACTTCTTTTGTGACATAATCTTTTATTGGATGTTCCGATGGAAAATTTACCTTAATTTTTTGAGAATTATCTGCAAAAAGCAATCCATTACTGTTAATTGAAATTTTACCATCTATGAAGTTCATTGGTGGTGTTCCAATAAAACCTGCCACAAATAAATTTTTAGGATTTGAATATAAATTGGTAGGGCTATCAATCTGCTGTATTTCCCCTTCGTTCATTAAGACAATCCTGTCACCAAGAGTCATGGCTTCAATCTGGTCATGTGTAACATATACTACAGTCGTTTGAAGTTTTTGATGAAGCTTTGCTATTTCAATTCGCATTTGAACTCTTAATTTTGCATCTAAGTTGCTAAGAGGTTCATCGAAAAGAAATACTTCAGGATTACGGACAATAGCCCTGCCTATTGCAACCCGTTGATTTTGTCCGCCTGACATTGCCTTTGGTTTTCTGTCCAGGAGTTCTTCAATTTCTAAAATTCGTGCTGCCTCCATAACTCTTGCACGAATAGTCTTCTTATTCACTTTCTTGATTTTAAGGCCAAATGCAAGGTTTTCATATGCTGTCATATGAGGGTACAATGCATAATTTTGAAATACAATAGCTATATTCCTGTCTTTGGGGGGGAGATTATTGACAATTCTATTATTGATATACAAGTTACCTTCACTAATTTCTTCGAGGCCTGCGATCATTCGTAAAGTAGTTGATTTGCCGCATCCTGATGGGCCAACTAAAACCACGAATTCCTTGTCTTTTATTTCGAAATTGAGATCCTTTACAGCCTTTACTTTATCATGATAGATTTTTGAGACATTTTCAAACCTGATGCTTGCCATATTATATATATTTATTAAAATGCTTACCTGGTGTCATGTCAACATGACGATTTGCCGGAATATACTTGACATGGCACTGGAATAACTATTAAATTCAAAAAGCAAGGCATGATTTTGGTATATGGGTAATTCTTGCACACAGGTCAAGTTCACCCGATGAAATTATAAACTTGTCCTTCGCCTCAACGATCCCGGTTGTAAAAACTACATCTTCCAGATAAATTATATCTCTTAATTCATTTGTAAGATCAGGATTTGCTTCAAGTAATGGTTTTTCCATTTCAAGGTGTAATATTTTTTGAGGATTATTTTTATCCAGTATCGCCCAATAGGTTCTGTAGATACCAACTTCACCCTTTTTCTCTACTCCGTGAAACAGCACAAGCCAGCCTTCAGGGGTTAAAATTGGTGGAGCGCCACCACCTAATCTAAGTAACTGACCTGACTTTTTCCCGGGTCTGATGAATGGTTCATCCAAAGGCTTCCAATGTAAAAGATCGGGAGATTGAGCAAGATTGATTGAAGGTCCCGGATTAAAAATACTATCCGGAGGAGTTGCGAAGTATGAACTGCCCAATGGTCGTGTAAGAGCATAGAATTTGTCATTTATTGTTCCTTCAAATAACAGCATGTCTTTATTTTGATGATCGAGGATTATCCCCTCCAGATGATAATTTATCCCGTTATCAGATTTATACAAAGTTGTGGATTGCCTTTCGGAACTAACCGAACAGGTTGTCATATAATATTTGCCATTGATATATGAGATTCGCGGATCCTCAATCCCGTATTCCTGATATCCTTTTTGTGGAGCAATGATTTTGTCATAGTGAATATTTATTATATTACTCCCATCGTCCGACAATTCAACTGGTAAAAGCCATGATAATGAGGTGAGGGCATAAACGGGATTTGGCAGGAATTCTTTCAGGAGGAATTTCCGTGGATCTGAAGCATCAACTTCATTCAATTCATATTCATCAGGAACATATCCTTTTTTTTCGTCCCACCGGATTGTATATATTTTACCGGATTTAACAGGATTTTTTAATGCTTCTGCAATTCGTACCATGAGCAGCAGGTTTCCATCAGGAAGCCTGGTCATTCCAGGATTAAAGGCTCCTAAAACATAAGTTTCAGAATTAAGTTGCTTTTTAATTGGGGAATAAGATAAATCGATATCAAATGGGGTTAAAATTATTTTATCGAAACTGAATTTGTTCATGTTTAATACTATTAATAGTTGGGCATTAAACCGGTAAATGATTCAAGATTAGTTTCATATCTGATGAAAAGACATCGCACATCAATATCTGTTAATACATAGATTGGGTGCCATTTTCAAAAAATATTTCATTGCAACCTGCTTTGCAATAGCATTCTCCTCGATAGCCTGAATGCTTAAAAGTGTTTCGATTGTTGATTCTGCTCCTGAATTATAATTTGTTTTAGTGGAAGAGTCGATACCATCAAATGTTCTCCCGGTTGAGTAATCGTACATAACCTGCCTGGCAGGATTGTTCCCAAAATACCATGTTGCCAGGTTACCAGCTTTAATAGCATAGGTTTCATCATCTGTAATGTGATGTGCTTCGAGTGATGCGAAAATCATTGGCGTTATGCCATATGATATTTGCGGGAATTGATGAAGATCCTTTATTAACAAAGAGTCATTTTCCCTGACAATCCTGAATTCATGAATAAAACTTTGTTCAATACAATATGAATAAAAATGCTTCACTTCGTTCAATCCGGAAACAATAAACTGATCATTTTTAAGAATACCTCCCGAGTACAATAAGGCATAAGCTTCCATATTCCCCCATGCATGCCATATGTTCTTCCAGCTCATAAAAGCATAATAGGGGAATGAATTTTTATCACCGAATTGGACAGACATTAAATAGTGCCCTAACTTCAGAATAAGTTCTTTGATAACAGGAGAATTATTTATTTGATAATAATTGGTAAGACTGATCATTATAAGTGAAACCTGGTCGGCCCCGTATTCTGCAATAACTGATGGAACTTGAATACCTTCAAATACAACCGTATCGCTTTCTGATGAAAACAGTTGTTCAATATTATTTAACAAATGATCAATAAATGGTTGAATTTGGTTTTTCAGCTCATTAAGTTCATTAGAATCCAATAAATTCAATTCTGATAATGCCCAAAAAACCCGCCAGGACCAAAAAGCAGGTATTGGTCTGCTGTTAGGATGAACTGCATTAATTCCAATATCAGGAAACATAAAATTGTAGTAATAACCGTTGTCTGCCTTCATATACATTATAAACCTTGTCAACGATTTTATCATGTCAAGGTTTTTCTGTACCGGGAACCTTTTATATTGCCGGCAGTAAAACACCAGGGCTCGTGAGACATCATCAACACAGGTAAAACCCTCGTCATCATCTGCGACATGCTGATAATCAGGTGCATTACTATATATCCATATGGTGCCTATCTGTAGACTTTCATTAATATTGATCTCCTGGTATAAATGCTCAAGGTGTGAGGTGTTGATCAGGGAACCGGTATGTGGAGTATCGGGGTTGGTGCAGGCTCCTGAAATAAATAAGAGTAGAAATATGTGTTTTGCGTTGAGCATGGATTGGTATTATTTTTTCAATAATTTGTCTACAAGTGAATATATGTTAATCCTTGCAAAGCTTGTTATACTATCTGATATGGCATAAGGTATAATCAGATGTTCGAAATGCAGCAGGAATCCACAAGAATAAACAACATTAGGAACATAGCCCTCACGTTCATCAGCATTTGGGATTATCAATGGTTTGTCTAATGTTGCCAGAACAATTTCAGGATTATTAAGATCGAGTAAAGTAGCACTTATTACATATTTTCTTAACGGACCTACAGCATGTGTGAGCAATAACCAGCCATAAGCGGTTTTCACAGGGCTGCCGCAATTACCTATCTGTAATAACTCCCATTCTCTTTCAGGCTCCTGAATAATTTTGTAATTGTCCCAGTAATAAAGGTCGTCGGAATACATTATGGATATGGATTCACCCCCCTGCCTGCTAATCAAGGCATATTTACCATTAATTTTTTCAGGAAAGAAAGCCATTCCTTTGTCAAGTGCAGCCTTACCGTAAAGCTGGCGGAGCCTGAATGATATGAAATCTTCTGTCTCAATAATTTTAGACCGGATTTTTCTCCCATCATATGCAGTATAAGTCCCGAGATATCTCGTTTTATCATGATCGGAAAATTTTACAAATCTTACATCTTCCAGTCCCGTTTTTTCTGCTTTTGATGCCGGAAAGATAACCCTGCTGCTTATGGCAATACCTTCATCAAATGAGATATCATAATTAGTATCAAAAATTTCACGCAATGCTTTTTTTGTACTATCCAGATTATTCTGATTATTTGCTGTGACACCGACTATTTTCTGCAATGCCTCATGTATCGAAAACTGTTCCGGCAAATAATCAAAAACTGAAGCATTAAAATCATTATAAAACTCCGCTCGTTTTTTCACAAAATCCTTAGAATATTTTGAGTTTTCATTTTTATTTGGCCCCACCAGTTTAGATGGGGAGGGATCAATGGTTATTTCTCCTGCCCGGGAGATAATACCCGTTCTGAATTCTATAGAAGATATATGTCCTTCTCCGGTTGCCCTGAGACTCAGGATAAAACGAACCTCACCATTTTTGAGTCCGTTTTGATCGGGATGAATGACAATAGAGGGATTAAATAAGGCGGCATATTCAACTGAATATTCTTTAGTGAAATACAAGCCCAGCAATAATTTTCCCGACAAGGATGGTTCAGAATGAGATGGTACATATGCCTTGATACTAGCATAGTTTTTCAGCAGAATCTGTCTAAACCCGATATGCCTGTTTTCAAATTCGCTCAAAACCCGGTTACATGTTTCTTCAACAGTTTTTTCATCCAGGGATAATACAGCGGATACAATACGCTCAATCCTGGTTTTATCTTTAATTTTCAAATATAAAGGGATCACCCTTTCAGGTTTTGGTTCAATTCTTATATTGGTTCTGGTAACTGTTATCATTTCATGTAATAAGTTTTCAATTGTACTTTATCCTTTAAGCCCTGACGAAACCATGCTTCGGATAAAATATTTCTGAAATATCGAATACGCAATAATAATTGGTAAAGCCAACAGTACTGCTGATGCAAGTTTGACACCTAATTGGGCATCGGATCGTCCGCCAACTGCAAACAAAGTAACCAACTGGGGCATAGTCATAAGTTTTTCATCCCTTATCACTATTAATGGCCATAATACATCGTTCCATGAATTCATAAATACTATTATTGCTACAGTTATAATTGCAGGAATAATATTCGGCCATAAAATCTGGAAAATTATTCTTAATTCACCACAGCCGTCAACTCTGGCAGCATCAATCAAATCATCAGGAATTCCTTTGAATACCTGCCTGAACATAATGATTGCGAATGCACTATTTAATGAAGGTATTATCAGGGCTGCAAAAGTATCTACCCATCTGAATTTCACCATTAAAATATAATTGGGAATTAATGTTATCTGGAAAGGTAATGTCATGGTAAAGACTATGATGAAAAATAATAAGTTTTTCCCTTTAAAGTCTAATTTTGCCAGAGCATACCCTATCATTGAACCAAAAACCAGAATGCCTGAAGTTGAACTAAACGCAACAATCGTACTGTTTAATAATGATCTTAAAATTGGGATCCTGGCAAACATGAGCAGATAATTCTTAAAACTTATTTCCTTAGGCAGGATATTCAAATTTCCGATCTGGTTTTCAGGTGTAAGAGAGGCAAGGATCATCCAATAAAATGGGAATAAGAACGAAAATGCTGCGCCAATT
>JBGPAO010000208.1:0-6265 GCA_041480755.1 Bacteroidia bacterium | reverse complement strand
GCCTGAACAGCCTGTCTCAGATCATCGAGCTAACGGAGGTGTTCTTTCGAGGCTTCATCAATATTGGCCAGGACTGCAGTTTTTTCAAAGGAACGTAATACTTCTGCACCTTTTGTCTTATATGCTTTTTCCAGATTTGTTAATACCTGAAAGATCTTTTTGCCATCAGTTATCGGAACAACAATATTTTCATAGACTTTACCCTGCTTTTCAAAAACCTGGTTTATTACCGGCAGGGCCTGGGCGCAAATGTTCTTTTGTTTCCTCTCGAAAGACTCCTTTGCACTTTTATAAACCTGCTCAGTTATTTCATTCTGGTTCAATTCTTTAAATTCTTTTTCGCTGACAGGAGATTCTATCGACAGATACCGGAACAGTTCAAGCGAAAACTCTTCGAAGTCAGCATTTCCATGGCATTGATCAACTATGTTTTCACAGACATCGTACATCATGTTGGCAAGGTCAACGCTAATTCTTTCTCCAAGAAGGGCGTGGCGCCTTTTTGTATAGATCACTTCCCTCTGTGAATTCATAACGTCATCATATTCCAGAAGTCTTTTCCTTATTCCGAAGTTGTTCTCTTCAACCTTTTTCTGTGCACGTTCGATTGATTTGGAGATCATTGGATGCTGGATAACTTCACCTTCTTTAAGGCCAAGCCTGTCCATGATACCTGAAATCCGTTCTGATCCAAATATCCGCATCAAATCATCTTCAAGGGATACATAAAACTGGGATGTTCCCGGATCTCCCTGCCTTCCGGACCTTCCTCTCAGCTGTCTGTCAACACGTCTTGATTCATGACGTTCAGTACCTATAATTGCCAGTCCGCCTGCCTGCCTTGTTTCAGGTGTCAGCTTGATATCAGTTCCACGACCTGCCATATTTGTAGCTATGGTTACCGTTCCGGATTTACCTGCATGCAAAACAATTTCGGCTTCTTTCTGGTGAAGTTTGGCATTTAGGACATTATGGGCAAGTTTCTTAATATTGAGCATCCTGCTCAGCAATTCTGAAATTTCAACGTTGGTGGTTCCGACCAGGACCGGTCTGCCTTCTTTTACCAGACGGACTATTTCATCTATAACCGCATTGTATTTTTCCCTTTTTGTCTTAAAAACAAGATCTTCCCTGTCATCCCTTATCACCTTCTGGTTTGTCGGTATAACAACCACATCGAGTTTATAAATATTCCAGAACTCTCCGGATTCCGTCTCAGCAGTTCCAGTCATACCGGCAAGCTTTGTGTACATCCTGAAATAATTCTGCAGTGTGATAGTTGCAAATGTCTGGGTTGCCGCTTCCACTTTTACATTTTCTTTTGCTTCTATCGCCTGGTGCAGTCCGTCAGAATACCTCCGTCCTTCAAGGATACGGCCGGTTTGTTCATCAACTATTTTTACCTTATTTTCCAGTACAACATATTCGACATCTATTTCAAAAAGAGTATAAGCCCGTAACAGCTGGTTGACAGTATGTACTCTCTCCGATTTAATTGCGTAATCCTGTAACAGCTTGTCTTTAGCTTCAAGTTTTTCAGATGCAGATAAGCTTGATTTCTCAAGTTCTGCCACCTCGCTTCCGATGTCAGGCAACACAAAAAAGTTGGTATCTTCTGCAGATGAAGTAATAAGGTCATGACCTTTATCCGTCATTTCAATAGAATGATTCTGTTCATCTATCACGAAATAAAGATCATCCGTTACTTTAAACATGTTTTTACTATTCTCCTGCATATAGAAGTTTTCAGTTTTCAGCAGGAGAGATTTATTTCCTTCCTCGCTCAGAAGCTTAATCAGAGCTTTGTGTTTCGGAAGACCCTTAAATGCCTGAAGCAGCAAAAAACCACCCTTTTCGGAATTATTATTTTCCAATGCTTTTCGGGCATCAGCCAACATCTGGTTAACCAGTTTTCTCTGAGCATCCACAATTCTCTGGACCTGCGGTTTGAATTCCATGAACTGCTGGTTTTCTCCCTGGGCCACAGGGCCGGAAATTATAAGCGGTGTTCTTGCATCATCAATTAAAACCGAGTCCACCTCATCGACGATTGCATAATTATGCTTTCTCTGGACAAGATCGGCCGGGCTGATTGCCATATTATCCCTCAGGTAGTCGAATCCGAATTCATTATTTGTGCCAAATGTAATATCTGCGTTGTATGCTTTCCTTCTGCTATCGGAATTGGGCTGGTGCTTATCAATGCAATCTACCTTCAACCCGTGAAACTCGTAAATTGGCCCCATCCATTCAGAGTCCCTTTTTGAAAGATAATCGTTTACAGTAACAATGTGCACTCCCCTGCCTGTCAGCGCATTTAAAAAGACGGGAAGTGTAGCCACAAGGGTCTTTCCTTCTCCTGTTGCCATCTCTGCGATCTTACCCTGATGCAATACAATCCCTCCAACCAGCTGGACATCGTAATGAATCATATCCCAGGTTATAAGGTTTCCACCGGCCATCCACTTGCTGTGCCAGTATGCCTTGTCCCCTTGAATCTCGATATTGTCGTGGACAACTGCAAGATCGCGGTCGTATTCCTGAGCCGTAACCTCAAGCTTCTCATTGGTTTTGAATCGGGTGGAAGTTTCCTTTATAATGGCAAATGAAGCAGGCAGGACCTCTTCCATAACCTTTTCAAGTTTGACATCTATCTCCTTTTCAAGCTTATCTATCCTGTCATATAGTTTTTCGACTTCGTCAACATCAATTTCTCCTGACTCGATTTTTTCTTTTATGCTGCTGATTTCATCACGCTCTTCCCTGACGTATTCATTAATCCTGTTTTTGATCTTTGTGGTTTCTTCCCGGAGCTGATCATTGTTTAGCTTAACGATTCTGTCGGTCTCCTCATTTATTTTTACAAGGAGTGGCTGAACTTCACTGATGTCCTTTTCAGATTTGTTACCGAATAATCCTCCGAGTATCTTGTTGACTATGCTCATCCTGATGAATTTCTTTGAAAAAACATACAAAAGTAGTTTATTTTACTGACTCAAAAAGCATTCCTCAACCATTATTCGGACGAAATGTCATATATATATATCGATGATTATTTACTAATATTGCGTTATAACAATCAGGAATCAATAAATGCGAACAATATTAATCATACTTGCGGGGCTGCTTATTTTCCTTCCTTTATCAGCTCAAAGGAAGCAGCAATTTGCACCTTTAAATCCTGAATATCTTAACTACATTGAGGCAAAAAAGAACGGAACCCTGAAAACTGAAACTTCAGATGGATATAAGTTGGGGTATATTCCCAGTCCAATGTATTTACATTTCAAAGATCGGCATGAAAGGTCTAGACTAAAATCCGCATCAGAGCTTCCAACATCTTATGATCTGCGGACACTGGGACTGGTAACACCAGTTAAAAACCAGGGTAGCGGAACTTTTGGAGGCAATTGTGTGGCATTTGCCACAATTGGAGCTGTTGAATCAGGCTGGCTTGTAAGAGGTGCCGGAGAATATGATCTCTCGGAACAGAATATTGCTGCATGTTATGGATATTTATGGGGATATGGTGAAGGAGCAAACCAGGAGATGGCTACTGCATACCTTACCCGTTTTTCAGGCCCTGTACTGGAATCACAGGATCCGTATAATCTTCAGGTTCATCCCTGCTTTTCAATTTATGAACCAGCAGCATTGGTTCCTGAAGCACGCTGGCTTCCCAGAGATAATAACCTGATTAAACAGACTATAATTGATTATGGTGGATTGCTTTGTTCGGTCTATATCGACAATGATGGATTTGATGAAACAACAAGTTCTTATGTATATAAAGGAACCGAATCTCCAAACCACGCCTGGCTGGTTGTAGGGTGGAATGATATAAAACTTACCCCTGGTGGAATTGGTGCATGGATAATTAAAAATAGCTGGGGGACAAACTGGATGGATGATGGATATGTCTACTGCTCCTATGATGATACCAAAATAATGTCTGATGTGGCATATTTCCCTGAAAGATGGGAAAATGAAGAAATTGATACGGTTTATATGTATGATTATCTTGGAGCAATTTCATCCATAGGGTATGGGGATTTTGTTACATATGGCATTGCCAGGTATGTTGCTCCGGAGGAACAGTTAATTACAAAAGTCGGATCTTTTATAAACTCTGAGGGGACAATCCTGGATATTGAAATTTGGGATGATTTTGATGGTAAGGTACTGTCAAATATTTTAAACTCAAAGTATAATATTTATATTGAATTCCCCGGATATTACACTTTTGATCTACCTACCACCGCAAATGGTGATTTTTACATAAAAATAAAATATTATACTCCTGGTTATGAATACCCAGTACCAGCTGAAGAAGCAGTTGCCGGATATGCAGATCCCATTATTGATACCGCTGTAAACTGGATCAGTTCGGATGGTATAACCTGGAATTCCTGTGATCCAGATACTGCAGATGAAGGTCAAAACCTGACTATCCGGGCATATGCAGTGAAACTGACATCCCCGCTCGCACTATTTGAATCCAGTAAAGAGAATGTTTGCCTGGGCAGCGAGGTTACCTTTACTTTCCTTGACAACGATTCAGTAACATCTTACAGCTGGAATTTTGGGGAAGATGCTTCACCGGCAACAGCAGACACTAAAGGTCCTCATAATGCGACATATTCTTCCAATGGCCGAAAGACGGTCAGCCTGTCTGTAAATGGCCCCAATGGATCAGATACAAAAGTGAGATACGATTATATAAATGTAGTTCCTGAGATAGATGTTATTATACCTGATTCAGCAGACAGAACCCCTGTCGGAATACCTTATGAGATCACTGCTTTTGGTGCTGATACCTATGAATGGACACCTGCAACATATCTGAACAACACATCGGGCCAGACAGTTATTTCCACACCTGTTGTTCCTGGCGATTATGTATACATTGTAACAGGATATCAGGGATCATGTTCTGATACTGATACATTCACCCTGAGTGCCAAAATCAGGCCGATCAACGACAATGTTTGCGATGCTCTTGAAATTCGGCCGGGAGGCTGGACTGGAAATTATCCTGATGGGGAATTCTTTAATAATAAGAATGCTACGAAGGAAATAAATGAACCTGCTCCGGCTGAAGGTGGTTGCAATGAACCATTAAAATGGTGTGTTGAAGGCGGAGTACAAAACAGTGTCTGGTTTTGGTTCACAGCTACTGACGGTGGTGTCGTATCCTTTAATACAGAAGGATTTGATGAGCAGATAGCTATTTATCGTGCCGACAGCTGCACCGATATTCTGGAAGACAATTATATATTGATAGCTGCCAACGATGATTATTATGATGACACTTATCCAGTTGGTAAGAAATTTGCCTGTGCACTTGAATCAGTTACCGTAGAACCTGGCAAGAAGTATTTTGTCCAAATAGACGGCAGTGCAGGAGGTACAGAGGGGTATTTCAGTATGATTTTCTGGGATTATCCACTGAGTGTCGATGTAAATAAAGAATTGCCATCACTTCAAATTTTTCCTAATCCCGGAACTGGAATTTTTAATTTCAGAATTGATAATCCTTTCCGTAAGGCAACAGCAATACTTGAAGTATTAAGTCTGAATGGACAGGTTGTCCTCAAACAGAATTATGAAATCCTATCGGGGATCTTCGAATCAGCATTTGACCTGACTGGCAATCCACCCGGAGTATACCTTGTCAGGTTTATTTCCGGAGACAGGGTATTCTATGAAAAAATAATAATGCAATAATATAAATCTAATGGGTCAATTGTTACATTGTTGTTATCGTTAAAAGTAACCCGGCGTTTTATCTTTAACAGTTTAACAATTTAACAGTTAGCAATTCAGCAATATAGCCATTTAACCATTTAACATTACTGATCCATATTCCTTATAATTTCAGTCCCAAATTCAGAGGTTTTGAGTTTTGTGGCACCTTCCATGAGCCTTTCAAAATCGTAAGTTACACGTTTGCTGAGTATGGTTTTTTGAAGACTATTAACTATAATATTTGCAGCTTCATTCCACCCAAGGTATTCGAACATCATTACTCCTGATAAAATAACAGATCCCGGATTGACCATGTCTTTTCCGGCATATTTAGGGGCGGTCCCGTGTGTTGCTTCGAAAACAGCATGACCTGTAACGTAGTTTATGTTTGCACCCGGTGCAATTCCTATACCTCCCACGATAGCCGCCAGTGCATCTGAAATATAGTCACCATTAAGATTCAGAGTTGCAATTACAGAATAATCAGATGGCCGTGTAAGGATCTGTTGCAGAAATG
>JBGPAO010000207.1:0-6276 GCA_041480755.1 Bacteroidia bacterium | reverse complement strand
GGATCATCATGAAGAGGTGTGAGATCATATGCCCAATCAAACCCGGCAACCAGAGGGATTTTTTCAGTATCAAATGATTTTATCAGGTTTATGATTTTTTCATTTATATCCTTCCACTCAGTCCAGCTCATCGTTCCCAGTTGTCCCCTGTAAATAGTAGGTTCATTAAAAATCTCATAAAAGGCTACCGTATTATTCCCGATGAAATGCTGTGCAATGGTCCTCCAGAACTCAAAGGTTTCCTGTTTGGTTGTGTTATACATTGGATTCTGGAATAGTTCCATGCCTAGGTTTCCGATACTGTGCCAGTCAATCATAACATACATCCCATTGTCAGTGCACCATTCAACTGCCTGGTCCAGCAGTTCAAGATACTTTGCAGGTGTTCGTTCCCTCCATGCAACGGGATGGACGGGAATACGGACTACCGTGGCTCCGGTTTCTTTTACTTTATCAAAATGGGCTTTATTCCAATGTCCCTGCCGTTCGACTTTATCAGGATCAGAAATTGATAATCCCCTGAACAGGATTGTCTTTCCTTCAGGATCTGAAAAGTGGTTTCCATCTACTTTAATTAATGGAAGCAGTTTTGCTTTTGGATTGGGAACAGGCCTGCGAAACGGCCCATCCTGGTACCACGGCCTCGTTTCCTGGGCAATTAAACTTTGAAGACATATTGATAGAATCAACAAGAAAGCTGTCGAGATAGTATTTATTTTCATTCATAGTTTATTTAGTACATGTTAAATTTATTCTCCAGGATGTTTTAATCCTGCAAACCGTATTGATAATTAATCAAGGTTACTGCTTGTAACTTGTAACTTGTGAATTGATTAATATTTTCCCCCCTTCACACCGCTTCATTTATCAGTTCAATTTCCTTAAACCTACAGAAATGTTCCAGTTCTTTGGTAATATCTCCATAACATGTCACCCGGTGAAGACCATGCGACCAGTTTTGCCATAATTTCGTTATGTCACCATCGACTCTGACAGCAATTTTGGTACGGCATCCTCTGTTATCTTCAAGTGAAACCGGTGTATCGACTATTTCTCCCGTAAAGTAAGGTATCAGATCTGTCCCGACCAACATTCCCTGCGTTACTACCTGGCCAATTTGCATTTCAACCTGTGCAACGGCACCTTCCTGCCGTTCCATGATGGTACGGATTTTATAAGCTGCGCATGAACCATCAGGACCATCCATCCTGGTTGATCCCAGGCAATGAGCCAGGATTATTGTGCTATTTGATTCGTCAACTGTAGGATCACTTATAAATCCAGGTTTGCCCGACAAACCCTGAAATAGAATATGTGTCATTGCACTTGGCAGGTCCGACTCACATATGCCACCCAATCCCATGTCATTTAGCCTGGTAAATCCTATGCATGGAAATGCATAAGCTTTGCAGAGAGGGCCGTACATACTTCCATAACAATCAGCAGTAATCACAGTTGCATTTTCCTCATCCAGCAATTTTTCAAAAGCAAGCGCTAATCTGCAGGATTTATAAATTTCTGCTTCGGAAGGTTCGACCACCATTGCTGCTCCATTAATCCACCTGCTGGTCTCTTCTTTAGCCTCACTTTCTTTAATTGAATTATAAGCATCTAACACCTGGCTTAGCTCAATTCTGCTAATCTGTGTTCCGAATTTCTCCCTGATACTATCGGCATATTCACTGAAAGAGTTAGTTGTAAGATTCAGGATCTTTGCTTCCCTCATGTGATGAATTGCCCTGAAAGGTCTTATTGCAAAAGCCAGCTGTTTATAATCGCTTGAGAGTATGCATCCCATTTTAGCACCGATTGGTTGTTTCATTAAAGAACCAAAATTTGACCATTCATGACCGGAATATGGAACAGCAAAAATCATCGTCGGCTTTCCTATACTCAGGATCTCATTAAGAACGGATGATATTCCCAGGGTGAGATGAATGACAAGGATACCATCCACGCCTGATAAATTATCTTTTATTGTAACTACTTCTTCAGGTGTGCTGACCAGTTCATCAACCACAAATTCCACGTCAGATAATTCATCCCCCAGTTCAGCAAACCGGGATTTATAAAACTCTATTTCATCTTCTAAATTCAAATCCGGCTTTGGCCATAATCCCACCGTGTTCCCCATGAAAAGACGGGCAACTTTGACTTTTGTACCTCTGCAGCCCGGGCTGATTATTTTTGAACCTTTTGGATTTGTATTAAACCCCATTATACCAGAGGTTCCTAAAAGATCAGGAGCACCAATTAAGCCTGGAGTTCCAAGACATAAAACACTTCCGACTGCAGTCAGACGTATGAAATCTCTTCTTTCAATACTTTTTTTCATAAAAAATGAAATTTGTTTTTTCCAATATACGAACAAATTATAATACCTTAAAAAGATATTAAATCAATTGTCGAGAACCCAAATCTGAGAAGCTAATGAAGATATGCTATGTTAAGAGTATTATTTCAGGATAATTGTTAAATCATCGTAATTTATTAGTGTAGAATAATGAACTTATGAATTGAAGATTTATCGCCGTTGAATAATCGTATATAGTAAATGCCCGCCGGGTAATTTTTGGTATCCAGTACCAGTATTTCATCCTGAATATACTTCCCTTCAATTAACAGGCCTGATTGGTTATAAATAGAGTATCTTTGGTAATGTCCGACATCAGTAATTAACAGGTTTTGATCAGCAGGATTCGGGAACAGATTGATACCAGGATCCTGAAATGCCTCAAGAGAAACATCAGTATCCAGGACTTTTATAAAAAATTCATCTTCAAAATAGTTTTCTCCGAATATAGTTTCCCCGCTGTCGGTTATACTGACCCTTACTATAGCAGCTCCTTTTCTCTTCGGCGTTACCCAGATTTGAATAATTGAATCACCCTGTTCATAAATAAGAGTATCAAAGTCAAAATACCTGTCATGCACTGCCCAGAAATCCACATCAAGATATTCTTCCAGTTCATTATTTCCATCCCCAACTCCTGTGAGCGTTATTACCTGTTGTCCTTTATCAAGCTGTATATAAGCGGTATCCAGTTCATTAAAGTGTGGGGCTTTATTAATATAATTGATAACCCATGTAGAAAAACTCATTTTTGCAACTGTCATAAACTGGTTTATATTCTCCGGATCATTTTCTGTCAGTATCACAGTTGTTATATTTTCCCCGCTGATCCCATTATTGAAATACATGACAAGCCTTGCAGAGTCCGTACCCGGGTATATCCTGAGATCAAAGTTATTTATTACCTGGAAATTACTCATGTTTGCACTGACATCAAGGGACTGGTCCTTATCAGGATCTCCGTCGGAAATACCATGAAGAATAATTACCAGGCTATCTGGTGATCCGACCAAGACAGTATCTTTTATGTTTTCTATGGTTGGCGGGTGATTATTATACCCACCACCTGACTGGAAAAAAGTAGAAACTGACATCTCCGGGAGCAGGAAGGACTCACTCCCCGGCGGTATCCTTATTTCTTCACAGTTTTCGGTTGCAGATGTTCTGAAGAGCCGTGTGTCTGTAGCAATATTATAGAAATTAAAGTTCACAATTTTCTCTGTATTCGATTTATTTATAAGAACGCAGGTCAGGGAATTGTTTTCTTCATGCCAGAACGCATTAACAAGAACATCTATATCTGTACTGCTTGATTCTACAGCCCTGGCACCGGGTCTTACATACCTGTAGTAATTCTTTGAAGCATAATATTTTTTCAGCTTCACACCATTCAACATCAGGTCATAAACTTCGTTTGGGTCATATGGATCACGAACATCACCAGAAATCGTCCAGTATACCCACGCATTAAGTCTGCCATATGTAATGGCATTACTCAGACCAGAAATCATTTGTATGGCACCGGCATGGGTATTCTTCTCACCCGATGTTTCTGTCATCCAGAATTGCTTTGGGTATCCAGAATAATTGACATAATCATTATAATATTTCTCCCAGAGATCTCCTCCTATAGTGCCGGCACTTGTACCAGTACTCTCATAGCCATGTACAGCAACAATATCAACATATTCCCGGGCATATAGATCACTATTCAAGGTATTCATCCAGCCAAGCATATCACTTTCCCTTACCATTACTTCTTCAGGATAAAACAATTTTGTTGATAGTCCTTCCATTTCTAACCGTTCTCCAACAACCTTAATCAGGTCACAATAAGTACGCGGTGTAAACTGACAGGATGCATAAGGCTCCCAGAAGGTTGGCTCATTCTGCAAACTCACCGCATATAGATCTCCCCCTGTCTCCTCCTTAAAAAGCTTAATATAAGCTACGATATACTCGGCATATTCCTGGTAATATTTAGTCAGTAAATATCCGCCTTCATTTACATTATTGTTTGATTTCATCCATGCCGGAGGAGACCAGCTCGATGCAATAACCTTAACATCTTTATCTGTTTTGTAAAGGTCCCTGACAAAATCTATATATTTCCAATCTTCGTTTTTACGCATGTTTTGCCTGAACACTTCCAGATCGGTGTCATATGGATCATTATTTTCGTTAACGGGTTCAAAACCTATAGATGAAATACCGACCCTCAGAATGGTTAATCCCAGGTCATTGATGATATTATCAATAAATTCCTGTGAATAGTAGGGCCCTCTTGACCAGTCCACTCTTTCAAGTCCATATCCGCCGAATCCCTCGATAACCTGTTTTTGATTTTGTAAATCAGTTGAGATCTGAACAGCCTGCTGTTTATTGGTAACGATAACATCAATATTTATGATGGTGCTGTCAATCCCATCATTTGTGGTTCCTCCATCATCTCTGACGGTAATATTAATGGTTGCAGTCCCATTTGTTTCTGTTGTGCTGAACTGAAGTTTCCCGCATGAATCGCCCTGATTATACACTATCCCGGGATTTTTTATCAGGTCATTGTTGCTTGTCCTGGCAGTTAAAGACAGTACCTGATCTTTATTCATATCCCCGTCCGAAATTCCTGACAGGTTGATTTGATATGTATCTCCTGTCGAAAAGGCATAAACATCCGGGATATGATCAATGCCGGGAGCATAATTCTTATCCGAATTTCTAACTGTAACATTAAACCGGATCTCCCGGGTATCATTTCCGCCGTACTCTTTACCGCCATTGTCCTTTACTGTCACTGAAATTACCGAAGTGCCTTCTGGTCCTGCCGGGGTCCATGATAATACTGCTGTGCTGTCTCCCTGCAAGTATTGAATCACAGGATCGGGTACAATATCTGTATTGGAGCTTTCTGCAGAAATTGTAAGCTCCTGGATACTTGACGTATCACCGTCTGAAATATCAGAAAGAATAAGCAATTGAGTCCCTTCATCATTGTAAACAGGTTCTGGATCAGTGATGTTATATATAGTTGGTTCAGAATTGTACAAAGCAAAAACTTCGATTTCATATAACATCAGGGAATTACCTTCGCCGGATAAACCATCCAGTCTGATCTTTGATGTTATGACAGGGTCGAACCGGTGCTTAACTACCGGAGATACATTATTACTTACATGAATTATGTCAATCCAGGCCGTTCCTGACCAGGATTGTAATTTATATTCATGAACAGGATGGTTATCTCCATAATATCCTGTGTAGAAATTTATACCGCTTACCTGGAATTCCTGTCCTAGGTCAATTTCAATCCAATGGGGGTAACCATAATCGTCAGAAATCCACCTGTTGGAATTGCTGTAATTAAATCCGTCAACTGCCTTCCATGATGGTTGTGATGATATTTCAGAGTCTACAGTTACTGTCTTATTAATGGCTACATTAATTTGGGCCTGAACCTGTAAAACATACATTAAACAACATATAAATAGGAATGATTCTTTCATATGGAAATGAGATTTGGACATTGAAGAATAATGTATGGAAATTAAATTTTTTCCGCTTTCGACAGGATTTCAACGATTGCATTATATCCATTATCCCTGGCTCTATCGATGGCTCTGAAACCATCACTGTCCTTATAATAGATATTAGCTCCCTCCCGGATGAGGTATGTTATTTTCTCAATATTCCCTGAAATGGCAGCACTTATCAGTTCCATATCTAGGTTGGCAGTTTCTGCAATTTTTACATCAGGTAATTTTTTATTTTCCAGGATAAACTGGATCGATTTATAATTTTTTTCTATCGCAATATCAACCGGTGTTTTGTTTTGTGAATCTGCAAGATAGATATTTGCCTTATTCTTAATAAGTTCATAAGAGATTGGTTCATAACCCATTACTACCGCATAATGAAGCGGCGTT
>JBGPAO010000206.1:0-6364 GCA_041480755.1 Bacteroidia bacterium | reverse complement strand
TGCCCATGTTCCGCTTTTTCTTTGTTTTAGCAAGTATGTCCCTGGAATCAGATAATTTCAGCTCTTTGTCAATAACAAGCTTCCCGTCGGAAAGAGTCCTCATATCTTCAAAAATAATATCATCTGTGACGACTTCCCTGTTCCAGGTGAGATAACACTTTTTCATATGATTGGCTATCAGGCGGATAAGAGCCTCACGTTCTTTGCCTTCAGGATAATTTACAGCTTCTTTGATCATCAGTTCGGTAATCTTCCCATAATGCTTGTACCTGATATTATAATTGCTGTACGAAATTGGTTTTGGTTTTTCAAAAAGAACTTCAGGAGTTGGCGTTTCATATGGAGAATCAATATCCAGCTTAAAATCTGACATTAACTGCAGATGGTCCCATAATTTATGCTTGAAATCAGAGATGTCACGCAGGTGTGGATTTAAGTTCCCCATGATAGCAATGACGGCTCTCGTAGCCCTGTTTCTCTCCTCCCTGTCCTCAATGGTTAGCAAATAATCAACCATCTTATGAATATTGCGCCCATATTCAGGAAGGACCAGCTTTTTCCTCTGCGTGTTATAGTTGTAATCCATTATTTAGTTTTTTTCAAATCTAATTCAATTCATACTTCTATTCAAAGAAAAGCAATCTTTTTTGTTTTTCACGATTAAATGGACTTAACTATACGAAGTTTGGCAAATTTCAACAGTAGTTGTTTCTGACCTGCTGAATGAAAAAAAACTGTTGCCTTTTTATTTGGGAATTCTCCATCCATGTTAAGGACCTTTCCTTTTCCAAACCTCAGATGTTCCACT
The DNA here is from genome assembly GCA_041480755.1 of Bacteroidia bacterium. Classification (GTDB taxonomy): domain Bacteria; phylum Bacteroidota; class Bacteroidia; order Bacteroidales; family SM23-62; genus LJUQ01. The sequence goes on along the minus strand of JBGPAO010000206.1, from coordinate 5,556 downwards.
TCCATGCCTACCTGTATTGTTGAGGGATCGTCGAAATCAAAAATCTGCTCATTATTTGACTTCATTTCGGCTTCATTTCCTGGCAGTTTTTTAACTCTTGCAGGATGTTCCCCTGATATTCCTGTTTTATTTTTCCTGTCTCTGTTATCTGCCAGGTTGAAATGAATTTTTCTGGATCCGGGGAACCGGTTTTGCTGAATAAAAACAGGACTCGTTGTTTGGGCTTGCTCAATATAGTCTGTATCAATTTCGTTCAGAAATCTGCTCGGTGTGCATCTTAACGGAACACCCCATTTATATCTTGATTCTGCATAGCTCAGGGTCACCTTTTTCATGGCGCGGGTGATTGCAACATAAAAAAGCCTTCTTTCTTCTTCCAGCTCCTCTCTGGTGGATGAGGAAAACCGTGATGGAAAAAGGTCCTCTTCAAGTCCTGTGACAAATACCTGCTTAAACTCCAGCCCCTTGGCTGAATGTGCTGTCATAATGGTAACCTTGTCACGGTCATCTCCCTTATCAGTGTCAAGATCGGTAAGAAGAACTACATTCTGAAGGTAAGCATCGAGAGTTGTTTTTTCCCCTTCAGCCTGCATTTCAGTGAATTCCTTAATGCCATTCAATAACTCCTGGATATTTTCATACTTGCTGATATTTTCAGGAGATTTGTCATAATGCAGATCCTTCAGGATACCTGTTGATTCAGCTATTGTGAAAGCCAGGTCGAAAGCTTCCATACTTTCAAGATTCTGCCTGTATCCTTCAATAAGATTGTGGAAGGCTGCAAGTTTTCCGGTCGTGCCTTTATTAAAATGCTCATTAAGTTTCCCTGTTTCAGAAAGAATATCCCATAGTGTTTTACCCGTTTCGGCACTCAGTCCTTCCAGTTTAGAGATCGTTGTCTCACCAATTCCCCTTGAGGGATAATTGATTATTCGCAGCAGAGCTTCTTCATCATAAGGATTTACCACGATCCTGAAATAAGCGAGTATATCCTTGATTTCTTTCCGCTGGTAAAATGACAGGCTTCCAAATACCCTGTATGGGATGTTCAGTTTTCGGAGTGCCTCCTCAAATATCCTCGACTGAGCATTGGTTCTGTACAGGATGGCAAAATCCTTATAATGCATTTGTTGTCCATAAATTGTATCCCGGATAAGGTTGGAAACAATGTACCCTTCCTCGTTATCGGTAGCCGACCTGATAAGACTTATCTTTTCTCCCGATTCATTTCCTGACCAGATTTTTTTGCTGATCTGGTCCCTGTTTTTTGAGATCAGACTGTTTGCTGCATCAACGATATTTTTTGTAGACCTGTAATTCTGCTCCAGTTTGAATAAAGTATATCCGGGATAATCGTGCTGGAAGTTCAGGATATTTTCTATCCGTGCACCCCTGAAAGAATAAATGCTCTGGGCATCATCACCAACCACACAGATATTTTTATGAACGGCGGCAAGCTGGTTAATGATAATATATTGCACATAGTTGGTATCCTGGTATTCATCCACCAGAACATATTCGAAAATATGCTGGTACTTTTCAAGCACCTCTTTATGATCACGGAAAAGAATATAAGTATTCAAAAGCAGATCGTCGAAATCCATTGCATTGGCTAATCTCAACCGGGCTGAATATTTCATGTATATTTCCGCAAACCTGGGCCGGCGTGCCATTTTATCCTGCTCGGTCAGCTGGTTGCTTGACATATATGCTTTTGGTGTGATGAGATTGTTCTTTGCAGAAGAAATCCTCCCGGCTACCTCTCCTGGTTTGTACACCTGATCATCTAGGCTTATCTCCTTTATTATGACTTTCAGGAGGTTTTTAGTATCGGAAGTATCATAAATGGTATAGCTGGAGGGATAATCAATATATTTTCCGTCAATCCGAAGGATCCTGGCAAATATGGAATGGAAGGTCCCCATCCACAGATTTCTTGCGAGATCCTGACCGACGAGATAACCTATACGTTCCTTCATCTCGCCCGCAGCTTTATTAGTGAATGTAAGAGCCATGACAGAAGAAGGCCGGATGCCATAACTGAGAAGATGGGCGATCCTGTATGTCAGCACCCTGGTTTTTCCGGAACCAGCTCCGGCAATTACGAGGGCAGGTCCCTTGAAATCCTCAACTGCTGCCCTTTGCGCATCATTAAGATCATTCAGATATTTCCTCACAAATTCCTCTTTTTACAGATCGACTAAGATAATTGAAATATTTTAAGGTCAGTCAGCTGAAGCTGACTTTAAACATTTCAAAGCCAAAATCATCCAATAAGCACCTGATTTCAAAATCCCAGGAGACACTGCGATGATGCCTTTCCTGGAATCTTATATAATTTCCTACATTTGGAACGTCTGAGTGGGAAACTGAAGCTGCAAAATAATCATCCTGCCACTTAAAGTGCCTTGCTATTATTTGGTTTGCATTAATCCAACGAGAGCTTTCTCCTTTGATGAACTGCATAACACCTGGGATTAGATAGTGTTCCCTGTCTTTTGTACTCCAGACTGTATGAATCCAAATTTTTGTAAATGACATTATTATTAATAGTTAAATGATTAATTCCAGATCTGAGATTTGTATTTTAGAGGAAATATGTTTGTCTATATAATCTCTTGCCGTCAGCTTCCGCTGACGGTATTGTGAGTCAATTTTGTTATATATTTGTTTTCTCACTGCATACTAAAATCTTTTAATAAAAGTTATTTTAAACATATCCTTTTGAAGATTCAAGGTTCATGAAACAGTTCCATAAATGTTCCGGCGGAAGTCTCCTGATTATTCTTTCCACATTTATTTTATCCACATTTCTGCTTTTTATCGGTAGTGTTTCAGGACAAATTTCATCAGACGAAGCAGACTTTTCAGATACACTCAGGTACACGGTCTTTAATGGAGAGGATCCCTATTTTTTGTTTAACAGAGCTGAAGATTTTTCGGGATCTGTTTTCGGAACTCTCACGGCAGTTGCCCCGGGCGGGACTCCCGGCTGGGATTTTGAGTGGAGTCGTTATGATACTCTTCTGGATGATTTTGCTCCACCATTCTTATCCGAATCGGGTGTTCCGGAATCTTTGGCAGGCAATCTTGGATCAGGAGGATATAGCTGCAGGATCAGTTCATCTGATATTGATACCGTTTTAAGGGCGTGGATTTTTATAAATGATCCTGAAGTGAAAGTAGAAAAGGATGCGGAAGGGAAAATAAAGTGGTCCAAATACACCTGCGATTATATTCAGCTTGACGGAATATTATTCCCTGACACTCTGAGATATTATGACCTGTCCACCGGTGAGGAATTATTCCTTGCAAATGGCATGAGCTTTATCTGGAGTTCAGATAATCCCGATGTAAATATCCCTGCACCATCTTTCTGGTTGAGTCCAAGATTAAGTACAAATCTGCCTTCAAAAAACACCTGGTTTATCTTTACGGCGGTGGATAGTTTCGGATTGAGCAGGGACGATTCGGTATTTTATGAGACAGTCCATACCAAAGCAGACTTTACCCTGTTGTTTGAGGATGAGGAAAATCCAGGAGAGTGGATTGAAAATTCTGAAAGAAAGGGAGAGGCTCCTCTTAAGGTAAAATTTATCAATATATCAGAAAACGGCAGTGAATTCCGGTGGGTATTTACAGACAGCGCTCAGGCGGGGATGACTAACGAAAAGATCACTCATGATATAGAAGATACTGTGGAATATACATATTATATCCCCCGGTTTTATTATCCCCGGCTGATTTCATACAGTGAAGAAAGCTGTGTGGATTCATTTCCTGATCCTCTTCAGGGTGAAGCGACGATAATCATTGAGGTTGAACCATCGAAACTGGAAGTTATGAATGTGTTCACTCCTAATGGGGATGGGGCAAATGATTATTTTTTCGTCAATGCAAAATCCCTGCGGAAGTTCAGGATAAGCATTTATAACAGGTGGGGCAACCAGGTTTACCAGCATATCCAGGAGGAAGAGAAATTTGACTGGCTGGGGTGGGATGGGACAATGGATGGGAAAGGGAAATCGTATCTGGACCCTGGTGTATATTATTATGTCATTGAAGCCTTAGGCTGGGATGCTGAAAAATACCGAAACGGCATTTACAGGGGATATGTTTATTTACTCCGCGACAAAGGCGATACAGGTGGTCCGTAAAATAATTTGTTGAAACAGATTGATCCTATATTTCTTATACCTCCTCTTCTTCTTCCTGGTAGGCTTTAAGGAGACGTTCCTGAACATCAGGCGGAACCTGGGCATATTCCAGGAACTTCATGTAATATAATGCCCGGCCATTAGTCAGGGAGCTTAAGGTTGTAGAATATTTATTCATTTCTGCAAGAGGAACTTTGGCTAAGATCTTCTCAAATCCTTTTTCACTGCTCATTCCCATAACAATTGCCCTGCGCCCCTGGAGATCACTCATGACATCTCCCATCCTTTCACCGGGGACAAGCACTTCCAGTTCATAGATAGGCTCGAGTATTTTCGGAGCAGCGTTCCTGAATGCTTCCTTAAATGCATTCCTTCCGGCAAGCCTGAATGAAATTTCGTTTGAATCAACGGGATGCATTTTACCATCATAAACATATACCTTTATGTCACGGGCATAAGATCCTGTGAGCGGACCTTCCTCCATTTTTTCCATGATACCTTTAAGGATCGCAGGCATAAACCTGGTGTCAATTGATCCGCCTACAATACAGCTATTATAAACAAGTTTTCCGCCCCAGGGAAGATCTATTTCTTCCTTATTCCGGATACTTATCTTGAGTTCCTTTCCGGCTATTTTGAAATTTTTTGGATCGGCAGCTCCTTCAATGTATGGTTCAATAATCATATGTACCTCACCGAACTGTCCGGCACCACCTGACTGTTTTTTATGCCTGTATTCCGCCTGGGATATTTTGGTGATGGTCTCACGATAGGGAATTTTGGGCGCTATAAACTGAGTACCGAGCTTATAAGTATTATCCAGGTGCCATTTCAGAATATTCATATGATGTTCACCCTGGCTGCTGATAATGATTTGTTTAAGTTCTTTCGAATATTCAATTGTTATCGTAGGATCTTCTTCATGTATCCGGCTCAGTACTTCACCAAGTTTTTCTTCATCTCCTTCAGTCAGGGGTTTTATTGCAGTTCTGAACTTTGGTTCAGGGAAGGCTATAGGTGGAAATTCATAAGAAACATTTGAAGCAGTAAGACTATGATTGGTTTTAGTGTTCTTGAGTTTAACAGTGGCGCCCAGATCTCCGGCGACCAGCTTGGGAACTTTTGTCCTTGTTTTTCCTGCAACAGCAAATAACTGAGATAGTCTTTCCTTTGTGCGTGTGTTGTTGTTCACAAGGTCATCACTTTCATTAACTTCTCCTGAAATGACCTTAAAGTAAATGATCTCCCCGATATGCGGCTCATATTCAGTTTTAAAAACGAAGAGTGACGTAGCTGCAGAAGGATCAGTTTTTATTTCTTTTCCGTCTTTAGTTTTGCAGGCTGTAACATCAGCAGGTGAAGGGAAAACGTTTGCAATGAATTCGAGTAACCGACCAAC
>JBGPAO010000205.1:0-6365 GCA_041480755.1 Bacteroidia bacterium | reverse complement strand
ACTGAATAATGGCTTCTCTCGATCAATTAACAAAAGATATTACAGTTTCAATAGAAAAGCTGTACCATGCACAGAACCTCCTGAATATAGTTCAATTTCAGAAATCGCGGCTTGAGTTTAAAGGGGATATTACGCTGGTTGTATTTCCATTGTTAAAGTTTTCGAAAAAAAAACCTGAAGAAACCGGGAAAGAAGTAGGGGTTCTCCTGAGAAATGAAGTTAAAGGAATTAAAGATTTTAATGTCGTAAAAGGCTTCCTGAACATTGAACTGACACATGAATTCTGGCTGGATATTCTGAATGGATTAAATGAGGGGTCAGTTATTGACACGAACCGGGAGACAGCAAAGGTTTTTGTTGTTGAGTACTCCTCTCCGAATACAAATAAACCTCTTCATCTGGGTCATATAAGGAATAACCTGATAGGATTTTCCATCTCTAGGATACTCGGATCATCAGGGCACCAGGTACATAAAGTAAATATTGTCAACGACAGGGGTATCCATATATGTAAATCAATGCTTGCATGGATGAAATGGGGTAAGGGTGAGACTCCGGAATCAACAGGGAAAAAGGGAGATCATCTGGTAGGGGATTATTACGTGAAATTTGAACAGGAATATAAAAAGCAGGTCAAATCATTAATGGAATCAGGAATAACGGAAGAAAAGGCCATGAAAGATGCCCCGTTGATCCGTGAAGCTCAGGAACTACTGAGAAAATGGGAAAATCATAATGAAGAGGTATGGAACCTGTGGGAGAAAATGAACGGATGGGTATATGAAGGATTTGATAAAACTTACAGGGCGCTGGGTGTTAATTTTGATAAAATATATTATGAATCGGAAACATATACGCTTGGCAGGGAAATAACAATGAATGGAGTAGCCCAGGGGGTATTTGAACAACGCGCCGACGGTTCAGTATGGGTTGATTTGCGCAATGAAGGTCTGGATCAGAAAGCCCTGCTAAGGAGTGACGGCACATCAGTATATATTACCCAGGATCTGGGAACAGCACATCAACGGTATCAGGATTATAAATTTGACAGGCATATTTATGTAGTCGGTAACGAACAGAATTATCATTTCCAGGTGCTGAAGATTCTTCTCAAAAAAATGGGATTTAAATGGGCAGATGATCTGTATCATCTGTCATATGGAATGGTAGAACTTCCTTCAGGCAAAATGAAATCAAGGGAAGGAACCGTTGTTGATGCCGATGACCTGATCTATGAGATGAATGAAACGGCAAGATCCATGGCGAATGAACTGGGTAAACTTGATGATTATTCTTATGAAGAAAAGGAAGATATTTACAGAATAATAGGTTTGGGTGCCCTTAAGTATTTCATTCTCAAAGTCGATCCCAAAAAGAATATGCTGTTTGATCCTGTTGAATCGATAGATTTCAACGGAAATACAGGGCCGTTTATTCAATATACATATACAAGGATACGGTCAGTCATGAGAAAAGCAGAGGAATCAGGCATTAATCCGGGTCTGCCACAGGATTATGTACCGGAGGAAAAAGAGATCGAACTGATCAAGCTCCTCAGCCAGTTCACTGAAACTGTTGAACTGGCAGGGAAAGAATTGAATCCGGCTCTTATTGCCAATTATTCCTATGATGTGGCCAGGGAATTTAACCAGTTTTACCATGATTATTCTATATTAAGTGCCACTTCCCCTGATACCGTAAAATTCCGGCTTTTGCTTTCGGCAGTGACAGGCAAGATAATAAACTCAGCCATGTTCCTGCTGGGAATCGAAGTTCCCGAGAGGATGTAAATATTATACTTTTGTAATACCTAATGTTGGATTGATATGTTTGAAAACCTGACAGATAAACTTGATAAGGCATTCAAGCTGTTGAAAGGCCAGGGACGGATAACTGATATCAATGTGGCTGAAACACTAAAGGATGTCCGTAAAGCTCTTCTGGATGCTGACGTGAATTATAAAATTGCTAAAAGTTTTACTGATTCAGTCAAGGAAAAAGCTCTTGGACAAAAAATCCTCACCGCAATACAACCTGGCCAGATGATGATTAAGATCGTCCATGATGAGCTGGTTGAACTGATGGGTGTAGGCAAAGCGGATATTAACCTTAAAGCCAGTCCTTCAGTTATTCTTGTTGCCGGACTTCAGGGATCAGGAAAAACGACATTTGCAGCAAAACTTGCTCACTATCTTAAAACCAAAAAGGGGAAGAATCCTCTCCTGGTGGCAGGTGATATTTACAGGCCGGCTGCAATTGAACAGCTCAGGGTTCTTGCACAACAGATTGAAGTGGATGTTTATTCAGAGGAAGACAGCAAGGATCCGGTTAAAATAGCCAGGGCAGCTGTGAAACATTCAAAAATGCAGGGACATAATGCAGTTATAATTGATACAGCAGGTCGGCTTGCCATTGATGAACAGATGATGAAAGAAGTCGCGGCGATAAAAGATGCTGTGAATCCCCATGAGATACTGTTTGTTGTCGACGCAATGACTGGACAGGATGCAGTGAACACAGCACGGGAATTCAATGAGAGGCTTGATTTCCACGGAGTTGTGCTTACCAAGCTCGATGGCGACACAAGAGGTGGGGCAGCACTTTCAATCAGGACAGTCGTACAAAAACCCATCAAATTTGTCAGCACAGGTGAAAAAATGGATGCCCTGGACATCTTTTATCCCGAACGTATGGCTGACAGGATTTTAGGTATGGGGGATATAGTTTCGCTCGTCGAAAAAGCCCAGGAACAGTACGATGCCGAAGAGGTGAGGAAGATGCAGAAAAAGATTGCCAAAAACCAGTTCAATTTTAATGATTTCATAGCCCAGGTTCAGCAGATAAAGAAAATGGGCAATATTAAAGAACTAGCCTCAATGATCCCTGGTGTCGGTAAATCATTGAAAGATCTGGATATCGATGATGATGCATTCAAAGGCCTCGAAGCTATAATTCAGTCGATGACACCTGAAGAGCGTGAAAATCCGGCAGTAATAAACGGGAGCCGCAGAAAAAGGATAGCCAGCGGAAGCGGAACTAACATCCAGGAAGTAAACAGGCTGATCAAACAGTTTGATCAGACCAGGAGAATGATGAGGATGGTTCAGAACGGAAAGAACCTGGCCCGCTCCATGGGCGGTATGCCGCAGTTCCGGAAAAGATAGTAACTACTGGTTGTAGTAACTGCTGGTTGTCAAACCAGCAGGATTTATATTTACCTAACATCATACCCACTATGATCTTAATCGACGGAAACCTCATTGCCTCCACAATCCGAAAGGAAATAAAAGAAGAAGTTGATAATATGATAAAATCGGGCCACCGGCCTCCCCATCTTGCTGTGATATTAGTCGGACATGATGGTGGAAGTGAAACATATGTCAGATACAAGATAAAAGACTGCGGAGAAGTCGGATTCAAGTCAACAATGATAACCTATGAAGATGATATAGCCGAGACAATATTACTTGACAAAATAGCAGAAATAAATAATGATCCTGAGATTGACGGGCTGATTGTCCAGCTTCCCCTTCCTGAAAGTATTTCAGAGACCCGGATTATAGAAACAATAGATTTTACCAAAGATGTTGATGGTTTTCATCCGGTTAACCTGGGCAGAATGCTGATAGGTTTGCCCTGTTTTGTTTCTGCAACGCCGGCGGGAATTCTTGAGCTTATAAACAGGTACAAAATTGAGACAAACGGAAAGAATTGTGTCGTACTTGGACGAAGTAATATTGTCGGAAGACCATTGAGCATTTTGCTATCACTTAAGAAACAGCCCGGGAATGCTACTGTAACAGTATGTCACAGTCGTACTAAAGACCTTAAATCAGTATGCAGAAATGCAGATATACTTATTGCCGCAATGGGACAACCTGGTTTTATTACTGCCGATATGGTAGGAGAGGGGGCCGTAGTAATTGATGTGGGCACGACAAGAGTTCCGTCGACAGAAACCAAATCGGGTTTTAAGCTCAAAGGTGATGTTAAGTTTGAAGAAGTAGCAGATAAATGCAGCTATATTACTCCTGTTCCTGGAGGAGTTGGTCCAATGACCAGGGTGGCTTTATTAAAAAATACTCTGCTGGCAGCAAAAAAGGAGATCTACCCCTGATCTCCTTTTAATTGCCTGTGGTGAATGAAAGCCTACTTACTGAAAATAGGCAGGGTACTTAATAATTCAATATTATTGAGGTCGGAATAATCATATTGGTATATTCCTTCCGTGCCAATCATAATTAATAGATTGTTTACCGGAATGACATCCCATGCATTTATTTCCGGAAATCTTGCAATCATATTATTTTTAATCATTAATGGATTTGAAGCATCATAGACTTTTAAGCCTTCCTCCCCGTCGCAAATAAATAGTGTACTGTTATCAATACCCAATCCGTGGGGATTAAACATTGTATACGATTTCAGTTGCCGGGGATTACTGAGTTCAGTGACATCAACTACATCCAGCTGGTTAACATCGGTTTCACAAGTGGTTCCGGTCCTGAGAGTAACATAAGCATAATTACCTTCAACCACTACCGGATCACAGCTGGATACATGCCAGTAAGTTGAAACGTACTGAGGTTCTACTGGATTAATCAGACTATATATGTACATCCCGGTTTGTGCCCCGACAAAAAGATGATCCCTGGCAATGAAAACTGTTTCAATATTCCACCCTATCTGGTAATTCCCGATTGCCAGCGGAGCCGAAGATTCGCTGACGTTGAAAAAATGCAGTGCAGAATTGTCAATAGCATACAGAATATCGTCATAAATAATGAACCTTGCCAATGAACCTCCGGTACCTGAAGAGCCACTTCCTCCGGATTTGGAACTGAAATTTGCTGTTGCCATTACGTCCATTGTTTCCCATCTCCGTAAAGGCCAGGAATAGGAGATCGGCTCAGTAACCTCACGTGTGACCTTTTCAGTTTTCCAGCCAACAACAACCCCCTGAGACTGGTCGACTTCTCCAAGTCTCTGCTGAGTCTCATAGGGAGGAAGAGAATATGAGAAAACATCCTCTATACGTCCGATTTCTTTAATATCAGAAAGATCACTTATATCCAGTGTTACCAGGTCAACATAACTGTCAGCATACAGGATATTGTCCTTAACCGCCAGGTCTATATTGCCTGGAATATCGATAAATCTAAGGACCACGGGAGCTGCAGGATTTGAATTATCGACCACATGTATCCCTTTACGTACCTCATTGACAAACAGATAATTTCCTTTAATATATATTTTACCAGGATGTTCCAGATTTATTGGCAGTGTATCGTTAACTGCTTCTCTGAGTTCATCATAACTGAGGTAAACAGGATTGTTTAATTCATATGTTTCAAAAACTTTATCCTGACAACCGGTAAAACCAACCAGCATTATTATCAGGAAATAATTAATATACTTTCTGCTTTTTTGGGTATTCATAATTATTTTTTTTAAGATTGTTTAACATGTAGATGTAAAATGGGTATTGTTGGTTGCGTCGAAGGATAAGATTAAATATTAACCGGCTTATGACGCAACCTAACCAGGAAAAAATCCATCTATAACAAAAAGTAACACTTCATTTTAACAATATGCCTGATTACACTAAGCAACCCTTCGTAAGGCTGTATTTAATTGTATTCATTTTGCTTGAACTTACAGCAGTCAAAGCCTCTGCTCAGAAATATGTCATAGATGTGATCACTCTTCAGAATGGAGACATATACAAAGGTTTAATAGTCGAACAACCAGATTCAGGGATTATCAGGCTTAACACACTTTGTCACAATACACTGAATTTCAATCTTAACGAAGTTGTATCTGTCTCAACTGAAAAACTTAATCTGCGCCGTTCAGGTTTAGATCTGCCATTTCATTATGAGCCGAAGGGTTATATAAATATTACTGATTTTGGAGTGTTGGCTGCAACCGGGAACAATAATCAGAATGCAATTTTCTCGGTATCATCTTTTAACGGATATTCTTTTGCATCCAGGTTTATAGCTGGAGCAGGAATCGGTATCGAACTGTTTGAAAGCCTGATGCTTCCTCTTTATGCCGATGCAAGAGTAATACTTGTGAAGAGCAGGATTACTCCTTTTATAGGATTAAAAACCGGGTATTCCTTCGCCCTGGAAGACCCGGCAGCAGGTTACTGGGGCGAAAGTTATAATGCCTTTGGAGGACTTATATTTGGTACTGGTGCTGGAGTCTTTATATGGGTCAGCGACAGAAGTTCATTTGAAATAAACCTGTCGTACCGATACCAGGGAATCAAATCTGAAAGGACTTATGAATGGTCAGGGGAAACTTCAATTCTTACTACAAGATATAACAGGCTTGAACTTCGGTTTGGCATTCTTTTT